>NZ_CBDRFA010000070.1:0-43892 GCF_965343085.1 Nocardiopsis synnemataformans
CCCGGGCGGATGCGAAGTACCGGTCGCGTTCTGCCAGGCCGACCACGTCACCTCCTTCTCCCGGGGAGGGCGCACCGAGGTCGCGAACCTGCAACCGCTGTGCGGCCCGCACAACCGGGCCAAGTACCAGCGCGAACTGCGCGCACACCAGCAACACCACCGGTCACGCAACGGCCATCAAACCCACCCGCTCCGCCAAGGCAGCCCAGGGCGAGGACACCCACCCGACGGGGATCCGGATCCACCGTCCCGGGAATGACACCCCGGTCAGGCCGTGCCCCGGCATGCCCGTGCCCGTGCCCGGCAAGCAGCCCGGGCCCCGCGCTCACCGTCGTCGCTGCCACCGTCGCTCGCCCCCACCACGGGGGTCGGCACCGCTGCCCGAGGCCCGCCAGTCTCGCTGCCTTTGGTGCCGACGCCGCCACCGCCACCACCCGCGACCAGGGCGTTGAACGGGAACCCCAAACACCCGCTGCCTTTGGTGCCAACGCAGCAGAGACCGACCATCTCCCGACCCCGGGCGTTGGTCGCGGCCCGGAGCACTTCGCGGCAGCTGCCGACGCAGGAACGAGTAACCATCTCCGAGCCCCTGCCGTTCACCGCCCTCCCGCGCCCCCGACCGCCTCCCGCGCCCCCGACCGCCTCCCGCGCCCCCGACCGCCTCCCGCGCCCCCGACCGGCCCCGGGCCCCCGACCGGCCCCGGGCCCTCCTCCCAGAGATCTGGGTCGGCCGTCGGTCCCGCTTGGGGTCCTACCTCCTGCGGTGTGCCCTGCCTGTGGATCTACGTGGGAATCGGAAAAATAATAAAAGTCGCAGAAAATGAAAAAAGGAAATAGTTGGTTTTTTCGGGTGCGTGGAATGTCCCGTATCGCATCGAAAAACCGATCGAGTCCAGCTTCTTGCGTCCGGTTCCGACCTTGGCCCCGCAGCGCCCGGACCCCGTTGGTAGCGTTGTGGTTCGGGTCCCGGCCGGGACGGTGAAAGTGTTCGACGAGGAGGGCGGCCCCCGTGGCGAAAGAACGCGTGATCTGGGCGAAGAAGCTTCCCGAGGTCTACAGCAAACTGGACGAGATCGACAAGGTCATCTCCGGACACCTGGACGGCACCCTGCTGGAACTGGTCAAGCTGCGCGCCTCGGTGCTCAACGGGTGCTCCTTCTGCATCGACCTGCACACTCAGCGCGCCCTGGAGGCGGGGGAGTCCCAGCAGCGGCTCTTCCTGGTGTCCGCCTGGTACGAGGCCGGCGAGATCTTCACCGACGCCGAGCGGGCCGCCCTGGCACTCACCGACGAGATCACCCGCCTGGGCGAGCACGGGGTGTCCGACGAGGCCTACGACGGCGCCGCCGAGCACTTCGACGACCAGGAGCTGTCCGCGCTCATCGCTGGCATCGCGATGATGAACCTCTACAACCGGCTGGCCGTCACCAGCCACCTGCACCCGCGCAAGCGCTGAGCCTGGCCCCGCTCCGGGGGAGGGATCCCTGCCTCGGAGCGGGGCACCCGTTTCCTGGGTAGGGATGAGTGCGCCCGACCCCCGTCGGCCGCGCACGGAGGTCCCGGACCCAGGAGCGCCCATGCCCCCCACCGGACGGACCCTTCCGAGCCTGCTCGCCCGCAACGCCGCCGACCACCCGGACGCGCCCGCCCTGTCCTGGCGCGCGCCGGACGGCGGCGACTGGGCCACCCTGACCTGGTCGCGGGTGCGCGACCGCGTCGCCGCGCTCGCCGAGGGCTACACCGCCCTGGGAGTCGAGCCCGGCGACCACGTCCTGCTGATGATGGGCAACCGTCCCGAGCACTGGCTGTCCGACCTCGCGCTCGTCCACGCGGGCGCCGTTCCCACCACCGTCTACGGCACGGCCGCTTCCGAGCAGGTCGCCCACATCGCCCGGCACAGCCGCGCCCGCCTCGCCGTGGTCGAGGACTCCGGGACCGCCGCCGCGTGGGAGGGCCTGCTCGCCGACCCCGAGGTCCCCCTCGCCGCGCTGGTCGTCGTGGACGGCGCCGACCCCGACCGCGGCCACACCGACTACGGCACTCTCGCGGACACCCCTGTCGGCACGGCCTTCGACCGCTGGCGCGACCTCGCCCCCGACGACCTGCTCACCGTCGTCTACACCTCCGGAACCACCGGGGATCCCAAGGGCGTGGCGATCACCCACCGCGACATGCTCGCCAACGCCACCGCCCTGGACGCGGCCGTGGACCTCCCCGAGCACCCCGACCACGTGTGCTACCTGCCCCTGGCCCACATCGCCGAACGCATGCTCGGCCTCTACCTGCCGGTCTTTCGCGCCTCCCGCGTGTGGATGTGCGGGAGCCTCCAGGACCTGCCCGGGGTCCTGCGGCACGTGCGCCCGCCCCAGTTCTTCGGTGTCCCGCGCGTGTGGGAGAAGTTCGCCTCCGCCCTGCGCGCCGGGCTCGCCCGGATGCCCGAGGAGACGCGCGCCGCGGTGGACGCGGCCACGGCCGTGGCCGCCGAGCACGTCGCCCACCGCGAGCGCGGCGAGCGGGTGCCCGCCGAACTCGGGGAACGCTTCGAGCGGGCCCGGGCCGAGGTCCTGCTGCCCCTTCTGGCCGGGGTCGGCCTGGACCGGGTGAGCTGGGCCTCCAGCGCCTCCGCGCCGATGCCGCTGGACGTGGTGCGGTTCTGGGCCGGGTTCGGGGTCGTGGTCATGGACGCCTGGGGCCTCACCGAGTCCGTGGGCGTGGCCACCGTCAACAGTCCCGCCACCGGGTTCCGGCTGGGCTCGGTCGGCCGCCCCATCGAAAGCGTGCGGGTGCGGGTGGCCGAGGACGGCGAGGTGTGGCTGCGCGGGGAGTCGGTCTTCGGCGGCTACCTCCAGCCGGACGGGTCGGTGCGCCCGGCCACCGACGCCGGGGGGTGGTTCGCCACCGGTGACGTCGGCCGCCTCGACGAGGACGGCTACCTGTGGATCACCGACCGCAAGAAGGAGCTCATCGTCACCTCCCAGGGCAAGAACGTCGCGCCCGCGCCGCTGGAGAACGCCCTCAAGGAGCACCCGATCGTCGGCCAGGCCTACGTGCACGGTGACCGCAGGCCCTACCTGGTGGCGCTGCTGGTGCCCGACCGCGAGACGCTTCCGGTGTGGGCGGCCGCACGGGGCATCGACACCGGCGGGGACTGGGAGGCGCTGGTCGCCCACCCCGAGGTGGCGGCGGAGGCCGAACGCGCGGTCGCGGCGGCCAACGCCCGGTTCAGCCGTGCGGAAGGGGTCAGGCGCCACCGGCTGCTTCCGGGCGAGTGGGGCCCGGCCACCGGTGAGCTGACCCCCTCGCTCAAACTCCGGCGCCGGATCGTCCGGGAGCGCTACGCCGACGCCCTGGCGGAGCTGTACGGCGACTGATCTCAGGCCTTTTCCTGGCTGGAACAGGTTCGTGGTCCGCACGGACGTGGACGCGCGGCCGCCGGACCGGGCATGGTAGTCGTCCAGGGCCCGTGACCCGCATCCGGGCGCGTGAAACCGCCCCCGTCCTGGGGAACGGGGGCGGCCCGGGAGGGGCTCTCTAGTAGTTCTGTCCGGTGGTCTGCTGCGGTCCCGCGTTCTGCGGCGATCCGGTGGTCCCCTCCGGCGACTGCGCGGGCCTGGGTGCCGCGTGGGCGGCGTTGTACCCGCTCTGGTAGGCGCCCTCGTGCTGCTCGGTGCGCCTGGACTCGCGCTCGCGGTCCGGCCAGCCAGCGGTCAGGCCGTAGATCACCAGCAGGTCCACGGCGATGGCCACCATCGACCACAGCGGCATCGCCATGACGAAGCCCAGTTGGGCGATGGCGTTCACCGAGGCGAGGATCAGGGCGAAGCCCCGGGCCCACGTGCTGCGGGAGAGCACGGCCAGACCGGCGACGATCAGCACCGCCCCCCACAGGCCGAGCAGGACGCCCCAGGAGGTGTATCCCAGCAGGAGCACCTCCGTGCTCGCCGCGGCGTAGAACTGGGGGGTCAGGAGCGCCACCAGCCCCTGGATGACGTTGACCGCCCCGAGGACGATCAGCAGTGTCGCGACGAAGAACTGCCAGCCGTTGGCTGCCTGCGTTCGCATGTCCGGATCCTTCCCGGCCGTCCCCGCTGGCCTCTGCGCGGTCCGGGACGTGGGAACGGCCGCTCGGGTGTCCCTCTTGCGGATGCGCGATCCGCGCGCCTTGTCTTCATCATCCGACCCTGGAGGTCAGCGACACCCCACCCGTTCCTACGGATCGGGTAAAGCTCGCGGGGACGCCGTTCCAGTCACGCAAGTACGTAATTACGGAAAAGTATGTAAGGTGGAGGTGTGGTGGACAGGACGACGGAGGAGCGGCTGGCCCAGCTGGAGGCGCGGGTCAGTGCGCTGGAGGCGGCCGGCGAACACGGAACCGGGGCGCCCGGGGCGCAGGCGCTCGGGGACGCGTTCTTCGCGCTCAACGCCCTGCGGGAGCACGTCACCGGACACGGCGGCGTGGTCTTCGCCGGGATCGTCCGCGACGGCGAGGGGGAGGAGAACGCGCTGGAGTGGCAGCAGGGGCTGTCGGTCGAGCGCCTGGAGGAGTCCGACTGGGACCGCCACGCCGCCAGCCTCGACGCCCTGGGCAACCCCGTCCGGCTCCAGCTGCTGCACGCGGTCTGGAGGGGCACCGGGACCGTCGCCGCCCTGGCCGAGCGCTCCGACTTCGGCACGACCGGCCAGATCTACCACCATGTCAACCTGCTCGTCGCCGCCGGGTGGCTCACCACCGTCCGGCGCGGCCACTACGTCATTCCACCGGAACGCGTCGTCCCCCTGCTCGCCATCCTCACGGCGGCGGGGGGAGCGCCCCAGTAAGGAGGGCTCTGTGAGAGCCGGAGGGCGGACCGTCGCGGTCGCCTGTGCGGTGGCCGTCCTGGTCGTCGTGCTCGGGATCGCCGCACGGCCGCACACACCCGCCCTGTCCACCGAGGAGTCCGGGGACCCCGGGCTCCTCGACCGGGCGCGCCCGCTGCTGTCCGAGGGCGTGCGCGACCGCGTCAGCGTCGTCGAGGTCGCCGGCGGCCGGGTGAGTTTCGCCCACTTCGGCGCGGACGACGACACCGACTACGAGACCGGCTCGGTCAGCAAGGCCATGACCGGGATGCTGCTGGCCGACGCGATCGAACGCGGCGAGGTCGCCGCGGACACCCGGCTCGGGGAACTGGTCGACCTGGACGGCGCCCCGGCCGCCGACGTCACCCTGGCCGAGCTCTCCAGCCACCGCTCCGGCCTGCCCCGGCTCTCCACCCGCCTGTCCGACATGGCGGTCTCGTTGGCGGCCGTCTACCTGGGCGGCGACCCCTACCCCTACGACCACGACACCCTGGTCGCGCAGGTGGCCGCGGCCGAGCTGTCCGACCGCGGCGAGTCCCACTACTCCAACATGGGCACCGCGATCCTGGGCCACGCCCTGGCCAACGCGGCCGGGACCGACTACGCCACCCTCCTGCGCGAGCGGCTGCTCGACCCCCTGGGGATGGACGACACGACCCTGCCCGACTCCGAGGAGGACCTGCCCGAGGACGCGACCCTGGGCTACACCGACAAGGGGCGCGCGGCCGACCCCTGGCTGGCTCGCGCCTACGCGCCCATGGGCGGCGTGCGCTCCACCCCCGCCGACATGGCGCGCTTCGCCGAGGCGCTGCTGGAGGGCACCGCCCCGGGCGCGGCGGCCCTGGAGCCGCGCTGGGACGACGGCAGCGGCGGCCGGATCGGGTTCGCCTGGTTCACGGAGGAGCACGGCGGCACCGAGGTCACCTGGCACAACGGCGGCACCGGCGGCTTCTCCTCCATGGTCGCCCTGGACCGGGAGGGCGAGCGGGCGGTGCTGGCCTTCGGCAACACGACCACCGGACTGGAAGCGCCCGTCCTGGAGCTGTTGACGGGGGAGGACGCCCGATGACCCTGATGGAGCTGTTGCCCTACGCCGGAGGCGTGTTCCTCAACGGCCTCTGCGCCCTGAGCGCGGCGGACGTCCTCCTGCGGGCCCGCGGCCGGGGCAGGTTCCGCCTCGCGGACCGCTGGGACGCGCTGAACCGGACGGCCCACACGCTCTTCTTCCTGGTGCTCTCGCTGCTGCTGACCGCGTGGGCGCTCTTCCCCGTGGCGGTGTGGTACCTGGACGTGGCCCTGAGCGCGGGGGCCGCCGCGGCCGCGGTGCTGCGCTGGCCCGGCCTGCCCGCGCGCGCTGACGACCCGGGCGCCGCCTCCCGGCGCCACTCCGCGATCGGCACGTTGGCCCTTCTGGCGGGGGTCCTCGCGGTCTTCCTCCTTTTCGCCTGACTCGAGCAGCCGTGCGAAAAGTGCGCAATGCAGGGGTATGTCAGAATTAAGAAGAGCGGAAAAAAGCGGGATGCCGCACTTTTCCGCCGTGTATCCGGGGTTCCTCGCGAGAAAGCCCACGTGCCTTTCGCCCGTGGTCTACGGTGATTTCCGTCCGCCCTCGAATTCCCCGAGGGAAAACCGGGTGGACCTCCCCTGCCCGGAGACCGGGCGACGGGGCCGGGCACAGCCCCGCCCCCTTCGCACGATTGCCCCGCGAGGAACCCACCCATGCCAGTACACCAGTCCGACCGACAACGGCGGCCCCCGCGCCCCGGACAGCAGGCCCTGGTCGCCCTGTTCACCGTGACCGCGCTGGCGGCCCCCGCCTGGTCCTGGGCGGTCATCACAGCCCACCCCGACGCCCGCCAGAGCGTGGCACTGGCCGTCGGCGTGGCCGGAGCCGCCCTGTGCGCCGCCGTCACCGCGGCGGCACACCAGGCCGCGGTGGCCCGCGCCGCGCGCGAGCACGGCACCCGGGTCGACGCCACCGCCCAGGCCCTCGAACGCGAGGCCGAGCACCTGGTCGACCAGCTCCTGCCCGCCCTCACCGAGGGCCTGCGTACGGGTCGCACCGCGCGCGAGGTCCTCGCCGAGCACCCCCAGCCCCGCCACGTCGCGCTGCACCGGCTCACCCACGCCGTCACCGCCGAACTCGACACCGCGCGCGCCCGCGCCGCCGACGCCCTCGCCCGGCGCACCGCGCTGGAGGAGCAGATCGCCGACCTCGACCGCGCCGGGCTGCCCCTCATGGTCGCCCGCGTCCGCGAGGACCGCGTCGACGCCGCCGAAACCCTCCGGGAGGAACTGCCCCCCGTCCACGACGCCCTCGCCCGCCTGCGCGCGCACACGCTGGAGGAGCTGCTGGCCGCCGCCCGCCGCTCCGCCTCGGCCATGGAGACCGCCTCCGCATCCGGCGCCCGCATCCAGGCCCACCTGACCTCCCTGCTGGCCAAGCTCCGCGAGCTCCAGGACCGCTACGGCGACAGCCCCGGCATCTTCGGCGACCTCCTGGACATCGACCACGGCGTCTCCCGCACCGGCCGCCTCGCCGACGGCCTCGTCGTCCTGGCCGGGGGCCGATCGGGCCGCCGCTGGACCCGGCCCATCGTCATGGAGAGCATCCTGCGCGGCGCCATGGGCCGCATCAGCGCCTACCGCCGCGTGCGCCTGCACAACACCAGCACCGCCTCCATCGCCGGGCACGCCGCCGAGGGCGTCATGCAGGCCCTGGCCGAACTCATGGACAACGCCGCCAACTTCTCCGCCCACGGCACCGAGGTGCACGTCTACGTCCAGGAGGAGGACACCGGCCTGTCCGTCACCGTCGAGGACAGCGGGCTGGGCATGCGCGTGCGCGAGCGCAGGCTCGCCGAGAGCCTGGTCACCGAGCCCCGCGACCTGTCCACGCTGCGCGGCACCCGCACGGGCCTGGCGGTCGTGGGCCGCCTCGCCGACAAGCACGCGCTCGGCGTCAGCTTCCGGCCCTCGGCGCGCGGCGGCATCGGCGTCGTCGTCCTCGTCCCGCCACACCTGCTCACCGATCCCCAGCCCGCCCCCGGCGGGCCGCGCGCCGGACACCGCTCCCGGCGCTTCGCGGCGCCCGCGCCCACCGCGGGACCCGGCCCCGGGACCGGCACGGCGACGGACCCCGGCATCGCCACCGCGCCCGCCCGCGCCGCCTCCGGGCTGCCCCGGCGGCGGCGCGGCCAGACCCTCGCCGCGGCGCTGCGGGAGGAACCCGACCAGCTCTCCGCGGGTCCGGCCACGCCCGAGCCCGGCGGCGACCCCGGCACGAGGTTCGCGTCCTTCCGCAACGCCCGCCAGCCCCAACGAGCCGAAGAGTAGAGAAGAGAAACGGAGGGAGGGGCACGCGACCGGACCCGCGCGCGGCTGCCCCGCGACCCCGATGAACACCATGGACACCAGTCTCGACTGGCTTCTGGAGAACCTGCGCCACCGGACACCGGGCATCCGCCACGTGCTCGTGCTGTCCAGGGACGGACTCAGGATGTGCCACACCCGTGAGCTGCACACCGACCGCGCCGACCAGCTCGCAGCCATCGCCGCGGGCATCCAGAGCCTGTCCCTGAGCGCCTCCGCCGAGTTCGGCGACCGAGGCGGCGCGGGCCAGGCCATGGCCGAGTTCGGCGGAGGCGTCCTGCTCATCATCCGCGCCGGAGAGGGCGCCCACCTGGCGGTGATCGCCTCCGGGGACGCCGACGTCGGCGTGGTCGGCCACAGCATGAACGAACTCGTCGAACGGATCGGCGGCTTCCTGACGGCCGCCCCGCGCCGGGGCGAGCGGGCCCGAGCGGGCGCCGAGCAGCCGTGACCCACCACGACGCCCTCAGCGGCGAGGCCCCCGACCGTCTGTACACCGTGACCGGCGGGCGCTCCGACGCGGACACCCGCGCGTTCGACTCGGTCACCCTCGTCGTCGCCGAGTGCGACCCCGTGCCCGGCATGCAGTCCGAGCACGCCGCGATCCTTCGCCTGTGCGCGTACCCGACCGCCGTGGTGGAGCTGTCCGCGGAGCTCGGGCTCCCCGTCAGCGTCGTGCGGATCCTCCTGCTGGACCTGCTGGACACGGGGCGGGTGACGGCCCGCCACCCGGCGGCCCTCACCCGGCAGGAGGCCGGACACGACCCCGAGACCCTGAAGCAGGTGCTCCTTGCCCTCCAACGCCTCTGAACGGCTGGCCGAGCCGAGCCGGGCCCCGCTCGCCGCGACGGCCGACAACGCACTCAAGATCGTCATCGTCGGCGGCTTCGGCGTCGGCAAGACCACCCTGGTCGGCTCCGTCAGCGAGATGCGCCCGGTGAGCACCGAGGAGGTCATGACCCAGGCCAGCGCCGGAATCGACGACCTCGGCGCCGTCCGCGACAAGCGCACCACCACCGCGGCCTTCGACTTCGGGCGCATCACCGTCGACGAGCGGCGCGTGCTCTACCTCTTCGGCGCCCCCGGCCAGAAGCGGTTCTGGTTCCTGTGGAACCAGCTGTTCGAGGGCAGCCTGGGCGCGGTCGTCCTCGTCGACACCGACCGCATCCAGGACTCCTGGTACGCCGTGGACCGGCTCGAACACCACCGCACGCCCTTCGTCGTCGCGGTGAACCGCTTCGTCCCCGGGCCCGCCCTGCCCGAGGTGCGCCGCGCCCTGGACGTGTCCGAGCGGGTCCCCATGGTGGACTGCGACGCCCGCAGCCGCGAGTCCAGCCGCGACGTCCTGGTCACCCTCGTCCAGCACGTGTCCGGACCCGTGGCCGGGTACCCGTCCGCACCGACATCCGGCTCCGCACCCGGACCGGCACCGGCATCCGCGTTCGCACCCGGGTTCGCATCCGGCCCCGCATCCGCACCGACCCAGGAGGAGACGACTTGACTTCCTCCCCCTCCTGAAGGGAGGGGGATTCCGATACGCGCTGGCGCGCGCACGGGCCTTACGGCCCGACCCTCGCAGGCCCGGTTTCCTGCTTCGTCGCCGACCGCGGAAGGGAGGACCCTTGCCGACTGACACCAGCTCCCGCCCCTACTGCGCGGGCTTCGCCAGGATCGCACAGCGGGGGCCCGGCATCACCCGGTACGTGCTCTCGGGCTGCGACTCGACCAGCCGCAAGGATGTTCTTCGCCGCGTTCACATCCCGATCATGTCGAGTGCGGCAGGCAGGACACGTCCACAACCGGGTGCCCAGCGAAAGCGTGGCCAGCAGGTACCCGCACTCCGAACAGGTCTTGGAGGAGGGAAACCACCGGTCCACCACGACCACGGTGCGTCCCGCACGCGCGGCCTTGTACTCCAACTGGCGGCGAAACTCCCCCAGCCCAGCGTCCAACACCGCCCGGTTGAGCCCGGCCTTTTGCCGCACCCGCCTGCCCGGGACCTGGACGGTACCGCGTGCGGAGGAAGTCATCCCGCGCACGTTGAGGTCCTCGATCGCGATCACATCGTGCTCGCGCACCAAACGCGTGGTGGTCTTGTGCAGGAAGTCCTGGCGGGCGTGGCGGACCTTGCGGTGCGCCGCAGCGACCTTGGCCCTGGCCTTGCGCCGGTTGGCCGACCCGCGCTGCTTGCGGGCCATCCGCCGCTGGTACCGGGCCAGATTCTTGGCTTTGCGTTCCAGGTGGCGGGGGTTGGCGATCTTCTCACCCGTGGACAGGGTGGCGAAGTCCTTCACCCCCAGGTCCACACCGACCTCGGAGGCGGCCTCAGGCGGGTGCGCGGGATCGTCGATGTCCACGGCGAAGGTGGCGTACCAGCGCCCGTCCGCCTCACGGGAGACGATGACCGTGGTCGGGTTCAGCGATGCGAGGTCGACATCGTCGAACGACCACGCCAGACGCAAGGGTGCGGTCTGCTTGGCCAGCGTCAGGTGCCCGTCACGCATCCGAAACGCCGACCGGGTGTAGTGCGCCGACTGTTTGGAGTCGCGGGACTTGAACCGGGGGTACTTGGCCCGACCCGCGAAGAAGTGGGAGAACGCAGTGTGCTGGTGGCGCAGCGTCTGCTGCAGGGGGACCGAGGACACCTCGGACAGGAACGCCAGGTCCGCGCCGCGTTTCCACGCGGTCAGCGCGGCGTCGGTCTGTTTGTAGGAAGTTTTCTCGCCTCGCTGGTGGTAGGCGGTGTGGCGTTCGGCGAGGGTTTTGTTCCATACCAGGCGCACGCATCCGAACGTGCGGCCCAGTTGGGCCGTTTGTTCGGGGTCCGGGTAGGCCCGGCACTTGTACGCCGTCCGCATGCACGCAAGGTTACAGGAGGTAACTTTATGAGTAAGTCATGTTCCGGATTCTTCCCCGGCGTGAACGCCGGGGCATCCTCCGGGAGGGTCTGGTGAACCGCACCCCGGGTCCGGAGGCCGCGGCACCGGCCAGCAGCGGCCCGCCGCCACCCTCTCCGGACCACGCGGGGGCCGCCCGCTTCTACGGCCCCGACATCGCCCGCGACCCCGCCGGACTCTACGAGGAGCTGCGCGGGCGCTACGGCCCGGTCGCGCCCGTGCTGCTCGACGGGGACGTCCCCGCGTGGTTCGTCATGGGCTACCGGGAGCTGCACCACGTCACCAGCAGGCCCGAGTGGTTCGCCCGCGACTGCCGCCGCTGGAACCAGTGGGACCGCGTCGGCCGCGACTGGCCGCTCATGCCCTACGTGATGTGGACGCCCTCGGTCATGTTCGCCGAGGGGGCCGAGCACCAGCGGCGCGCCGGCGCGATCGGCGACGCCCTGGACGCCGTGGACCGCACCGACCTCAAGGCCCTGTGCCAACAGGCCGCCGACGGCCTCGTCGACGCCTTCTGCGCCGAGGGTGAGGCCGACCTGGTCGCCCAGTACGCGCACCACATCCCCGCGATGGTGGTCGCCCGCCTCTACGGCCTGCCGGAGGCGGAGGTCCCGGCGCTGGTGCGCGACGTCGTGCTCTCGCTCGACGTGACCGCCGACGCGAGCGGCGCCCACCAGCGCCTGCACGCCCGCCTGGACGCCCTGGTCGCCGACCGCCGCGCCGCGCCCCGCGACGACGTCCCCTCACGGCTGCTGCTGCACCCGGCGGGCCTGAGCGACGCCGAGGTGGTCATCGACCTGCTGGTGGTCCTCGCCGCGGCCCAGGCGCCCACCGGCAACTGGATCGGCAACACCCTGCGCCTGATGCTCACCGACGACCAGTTCTCGCTCACCCTCCAGAGCGGGCGCAGCAGCGCGGGCGAGGCCCTCAACGAGGTGCTGTGGAAGAACACCCCCACGCAGAACTTCATCG
The DNA here is from genome assembly GCF_965343085.1 of Nocardiopsis synnemataformans. NCBI lineage: Bacteria > Bacillati > Actinomycetota > Actinomycetes > Streptosporangiales > Nocardiopsidaceae > Nocardiopsis > Nocardiopsis synnemataformans. The sequence continues at coordinate 12,078 of NZ_CBDRFA010000070.1, forward strand.
GCCGGTGGGCCGTGCAGACCTGCGAGCTGGGCGGTCGCGGCATCCGCCGCGGCGACATGCTGGTGCTGGGACTGTCGGCGGCCAACGCCGACCCCCGCCTGCACGCGGGGCTCCCCGACATCTACGGCAGCAACCGCGCGCAGATGTCCTTCGGCCACGGCGAGCACGGGTGCCCCTTCCCGGCACCGGAGATCGCGGAGATGATCGCCCGCACGGCGGTGGAGAGCCTGCTGGACCGGCTGCCGGACGTGCGGCTGGCGGTGCCCCCGGACCGGCTGGAGTGGCGGCCGTCGCTGTGGATGCGCGGACTCTTCGAGCTCCCGGCGCGCTTCACGCCCCGGCGGTAGGGGTGGCCGAAAGTGTTGCTGGCGTGACGCAAGGTGCCCTGACCAGCCGGTGAGTGAGGCGCGCCCGTCCGCCCCCTCCGCCGTGACCGGTCAGGGGGCGGACCCGCGGGTTCCGCGGCGCCGGGTCAGCCCGGGGACGGGACCGGCGTGAACCGCAGCGGCAGCCGGGTCAGCCCACGGGTGAAGACCCCGGTCTCCTCCAAGGCGGCGCCCTCGGCCAGGCGGACGTCGGGCATGGCGTCCAGCAGCTGGTTGGTCGCCACCCGCACCTCCGCCTCGGCCAGCAGGGCGCCCACGCAGAAGTGGCGTCCCAGGGCGAAGGCCAGGTGCTCGGCCGCGGCGGAGAAGGAGGTGGCGTCCCCGAGTTCGGGCCGGTGGACGTCGAAGGAGTCGGGATCGGCGAAGCGGTCGCCGTCGCGGTTGGCCGAGCCGATCAGGCAGATGACGGTCGCCCCGGCGGGCACGGTCGCGCCGCCCAGTTCCACGTCGTGCGCGGGCTGGCGCATGATCATCTGCACGGGCGGGGTGTAGCGCAACGTCTCGGCGAACGCGCGCGGGATCAGGCTCCGGTCCTCGCGCACCCGCGCCAGCTGCTCGGGGTGGGTGACCAGGTTGGCGAACATGCTGGACACGGCCTTGTCGGTGGTCTCCCCGCCCGCGGCGAGCAGCAGACTACAGAAGGCCTTGACGTCCTCGTCGCTCATCCGGGTGCCGTCGACCTCGGCGGTGCACAGGGTGGACAGCAGGTCCTCGCCCGGGTTCGCCCGCCGCTCGCGGATGATCGGCAGCATGTACGCGGCGAACTCCTCGCGGGTGCGCAGCCCCTCCTCGGCGACCCGCGGGTCCTGCGACAGGTTGCCCAGGAAGGCGATGATCGAGGTGTACCAGTGGTGGAACCGGTCGTGGTCGGCCCGTTCCAGGCCGAGCATGTCCGCGATGACGTTGACGGGGAAGCGGGTGGCGAACTGCGCGACCAGGTCCACCTGGCCCGTGTGCCGGAAGGCGTCGACCAGTTCGCGGCTGTTGCGCTCGATGACGGGCCAGAACCGCTCCCGCAGTTCGCTGCCGCGGAAGGCCGGGGCGACCAGCGCGCGGCGCACCGCGTGTTCGCGCCCGTCCAGTTGCAGGATGGTGCGCCCGTGCACCGGTTCCAGCTGCCAGTCGTAGTTGCGGGTGGTGAAAGCCTCGTCCCGGAAGGCGCGCCTGACGTCCTCGTACCGGGAGACGACGTAGCTCTGGGTGGCCTCGTGCCAGAACAGGGGAGCCCGCTCGCGCATGGCGCGGTAGGCGGGATAGGGGTTGGCGAGGAATTCCGGGGAAAGGATGTCCGGAACCTCGGGAGCCACGGTCATGACCGATTCTCCTCACCGCTGGGGGTAAGCGCGAGTCTCCACCGTAGGTTTTCCCTCCCGCCCAGGTCCAGAGGAAACATGGTTTTACGGACATGGAATGTGAAGAGGATTCCGGAAGGAATTCCTTTTGTGGGAGATATCGACCAGTGGCATCGCCCACACGCTTGACATTGACACTGTGACAAGGTCTTGGCTGGGTCCCGGAGGTGGTTCCCATCAACACGTCACACACGAACCCACTGGACACGCAGCTGACCAACGCCTTGGCCGCCAGCGCCTCGTCGGCACGCGTCAAGGCCGCCCTCGAGGTCGGCACCCACCCCGACCCCACTCTGGTCGACGCCCTCGTGGCGCGGTGCGCGGTCGAACCCGACTTCTTCGTGCGCGACATGCTCACGTGGGCGTTGACCCGCCTCCCCCCGGACATCACCGTGCCCAGACTGCGCGCGCAGCTGCGTGCGGAGAACGCTCAGGCCCGGAGCCAGGCCTTGCATACACTGTCCAAGATCGGGGACGCCAGCGCATGGCCCGCGATCACGCGGTCCCTGCTGCGCGACTCCGACGACGAGGTCGCCCGGAGCGCATGGCGTGCCGCCGTCGTCCTCGTGCCTGACGGGCGGGAGAGGGACCTGGCCGAGGAACTGGCCACGCAGCTCGGCCGCGGCGACCGGGAAGTGCAGCTCAGTCTGAGCCGCGCCCTCGTCGCACTCGGAGAGGTGGTCGAGCCGATGCTTCGGACGGCGATGAGAGACGATGACCCGAGCGTCCACGCGCATGCGAGCGCCACGGAGCGGCTCCTGCGCGACCCCGACGCCGGTTTCGAACTCGCCGTCGACGAGGCGAAACGATTCGTCGCGCTTGGCGGAGGACGGGGGCCGGAACAGCGTGCTGATCGGTGAGGTGGCGCGTCGCTCGGGCGTGAGCACCAGGATGCTCAGACACTACGACGCCCTCGGACTGGTGCGGCCGACCGGCCGTACCGTGGGCGGTTATCGCGAATACGCCGACGAGGACATCCGGCGGATCTTCCACGTGGAGAGCCTGCGAAGCCTGGGCCTGTCACTGCGCCAGGCAGGACGCGTTCTGGAGGATCCCGGCTTCACACCGTCCGCGCTCATCGGCGACCTCATCCGGGAAACCGAAGGGCGGCTGAGCCGGGAGCAGGAGCTGCTGAAGAGGCTCCACGCGGTCGACGCGTCGGAACCCTCCGGCTGGGAGGAAGTCCTGCGCATCGTCGAACTCCTGCACGGGCTCGACTCGCCGAACGCCGCGCGGCGACAGCAGGCCGTGTTGGCCCCGACCGCGGACGTACCCGCCCAGCTGCTGGCCGAGACGGTTCTGGCCGAATCCGATCCGAACGTCGCCGGGGCCCTGCGATGGGCACTCGCACGGGCGGACCACGACGTCGTGGCGAGCCTGGCACCAGGCTTGGGATCGGAGAACGTCGACGTCCGTCGGCGCGCGGTGCTGGCGCTCACCGAGATCCCCGGTGGCGAGGCGGCCGCGGTGCTCGCAGACGCGCTCGGGGATCCCGACACGACGGTCCGCAGACACGCCGCTCTGGCGTTGGGAGCGCGTGGGACGCCAGAAGCGGTGCCAACGCTCGTCGGCATGGTGGTCGACGGCGCGAACGACGTCGAGGCGGCCGAGGTCCTGGGGGCGTTGGCGCGGGACCCGGAAAGGGCGGGCCGGATCAGGAACGCACTGGTTGACGGGCTCGCCGCCTTTCGCGGGGACTCCGCGGTACGGATGCGACTGGTCCAGGCACTCGTCGAGATGCCGGGGGCCGTTGCACTGGACGTTCTACGGCGATTGGCCCACGACGACGACCGGGCCGTGGCCCGTACCGCGTCGTCCTTCGTGAGGATGCTCGAAGAACAGGCGCGCGACGGCCCCCGAGACACCGCGGATCCGTAGACCGCGACACGGGGAAGCGGACTCCAGGCCAGGGCACGGGGCCGTCCGCGTGCGCGGGGGCACCTCGCACTCCGAACCCGCTCCCCGGGTGCGGTCCGAGAGGCGGCCGGGGCGGGGAGCGGGCCGCTGCTCAGACGAAGGCGTCCTCCCCGGTCAGCTCGGCGGAGAACGCCCACAGGCGCTCGGCCTGCGCGGGGTCGGCCGCGTGGTCGCGCACGCCCTCCACGCCGGCCTCGGTTCCGGCGGGCACGGCGACGTCGCAGTCCTCGCAGTACACCCCGCCCATCCCGGCCAGACGCGGCGAGGTGGCCGCCCACACCTGGGTGGCCGCGCCCTGCTCCGGCGTCTTGAACCCGGGGTCGGCCAGCTCACCGTTCTCGTCGACCCATCCCGCGTCGACCATCTCCCGCCGTGTCATGTGCCGCTGCAACGGGGTGAGGATCGCGCCCGGGTGCAGGGAGAAGGCCCGCACGCCGAAGGGTTCCCCCAGCCTGTCCAGGTGGAGGGCGAACAGCGCGTTGGCGGTCTTGGACTGCCCGTAGGCCAGCCACCGGTCGTAGCCCCGGGCGAACCACGGGTCCTCCCAGCGGATCGGTGAGGCATGGTGCCCGCTGGAGGACACCGACACCACCCGCGCCCCGCCCTCGGCCAGGGCGGGCCAGAGCCGGTTGACCAGGGTGAAGTGCCCCAGGTGGTTGGTGGCGAACTGGTACTCCCAGCCGGGTCCGGCGACGGCCTGCGGGCAGGCCATCACCCCGGCGTTGTCGACGAGGACGTCGATCGCGCGTCCGGTCCTGAGGAAGCGTTCGGCGAAGGCGCGCACGTCGTCCTGGTCGGACAGCTCCAGGCCGTCGACCTCCACGCCCTCGACGCCGTCCAGGGCCTCGGCCGCCGCCTCGGGCCGCCGCGCGGGCACGACGACGCGGGCGCCCGCCCCCGCCAGGGCCCGGGTCGTCTCCAGCCCGATGCCCGAGTACCCGCCGGTGACGACGGCCAGCCGTCCGGTCAGGTCGATTCCGTCCAGGACCTCGCGCGCGGTGCTGCGCCCGCCGAAGCCCGAGCCGATCCTTCGCTGTGGTGTGGTCATGCCCTGACCCTAGGTACTGGAGCGCGCTCCACTTCAAGCGGTGCAGGTGGGAGGGGGTGCCCTCCGGGGACGCCGGGAGTACGGCCGCCTCCCGGGACGGACGCGCCAGCCGCGCCCGGGGACACGTTCGATCCGTACCGCAGGGGAGACGGGAGGCCCCGACCCCGCTGGGATAGCGTGACCGTGACCCCCCACCCCTCAGCAACGAGGAGCGCGCACGCCATGAACGTGGAACACAGGGACGTCGAGGTCAACGGGATCCGGCTGCACGTCGCCGAACAGGGCAGCGGACCGCTCGTCCTGCTCCTGCACGGCTTCCCCGAGAGCTGGTACGCCTGGCGCCACCAGTTCGCCCCGCTGGCCGAGGCCGGGTACCGCGTGGTCGCCCCCGACCAGCGCGGTTACGCCCGCAGCGACCGGCCCGAGGCGGTGGACGCCTACACCCTGCCCCACCTGGTCGGCGACGTCGTCGCCCTCGTCTCCGCGCTGGGGGAGGAGAGCGCGGTCGTGGTCGGCCACGACTGGGGGGCGCCCGTGGCCTGGAGCACCGCCATGATGCGTCCCGACCTGGTCCGCGGCGTCGCGGGCCTGAGCGTTCCGCCGTTCCCGCCCGCCATGATGCCCCCGCCCTCGGCCGCCCGCGCCGTCTACGGCGAGAACTTCTACCAGGTCTACTTCCAGGAGCCCGGCGTCGCCGACGCCGAACTGGCCGCCGACCCCGCCTCGACCCTGCGCCGCATCCTGGTCACCGCCTCGGGCGACGCCCCCTTCGACGAGCCCCGGCTGTGGTTCGCCGCGGAGGGCGGAACCCTGCTGGACACGCTGCCCGAGCCGGAGGAGCTGCCCTCCTGGCTCACCGAGGAGGACCTGGCCGCTTTCACGGCCGACTACTCCGACCCGCAGGCCTTCACCGGACCGCTCAACTGGTACCGCAACAACGAACTCAACCAGGGGCTCATGTCGCCCTTCCAGGGGCGCGTCATCGACGTGCCCGCCCTGTACGTGGGCGGGGACATGGACCTGGTCAGGGCCATGCGCGGCATCCCCGAGCTCCTGGAGAACCTGTCGCTGGTCGCGCCGAGGCTGCACGCCAGCGTCACCCTGCCCGGCTGCGGCCACTGGACCCAGCAGGAGCGGCCCGAGGAGGTCAACGCGGCCCTGCTGGACTTCCTCGCCGCCGTCCACAAGGGCTGAGGCGCGGCCCCGGGTGTGGGGCGCGGTGCGTCTGGTGTTCCTGCCCGGGAGGTGTCCGCACGACCCCGGGCGCGCGGGGCCCGGGGGAGAACCGGGCCCCGCGCACCGGGGTTCGCGGGGCCCGGTGCGCGGGCTCAGGCGCGTACCGCCTCGACGATGCTGGTCTCGTTGCTGGGCAGGACGCGGGTCAGCCTCAGCCCGGCCTGACGGAAGAGGTCGGCGAACTGGGTCCTGGTGCGCTGCTTGCCGTCGCAGTGGGCGAGCATGCTCAGGTCCATGAACTTGGCGGTCCGGGCCGGGCCGGGGGAGTCGGGCACCACCACCTCCGCGAGCAGGACGCGCCCGTCGCCGTTCATCGCCTCACGGCAGTGGGAGAGGATCCGCGAGGCGTCGTGGTCGTCCCAGTTGTGGATGACGTTCGACAACAGGTAGGCGTCGCCGCCCTCGGGGACGGAGGAGAGGAAGTCCCCGCCGACGACGCGGCACCGCTCACGGACGTCCTCCAGCACCGGTCCGGCGTGGGCGACCACCTCGGGCCGGTCGAAGAGCACGCCGCGCAGGCCGGGATGGGCCGACAGCACGATGGCCAGCAGCCTGCCCCGGCCCCCGCCGACGTCCACGAGGGTGCCGTGCGCGCCGAAGTCGTAGCTGTCCGCCACGCCCCGGGTGAGCTGGGCCGAGATGTCGGTCATGCCCTGGTCGAAGACGGCCGCGCTCTCGGGGCGCTCGCTCATGTAGGCCCAGGCCGTCCGGCCGTGCACCTCCTCGAACACCGAGCGCCCGGTCCGCACCGCCTGGGCCAGGTGGGCCATGGTGGACCGCTCGGCCTGGCTGCCGACCCACCGGGCGTAGCCGCGCATGGAGTCGGCCGCGTCGCTGCGCAGGGCGCGGCCGAGTTCGGTCAGGGCGAAGTGCCGCGGCGGCCCCTCCCCGACCAGGTCGAGGTCGGCGCAGGCGCGCAGCAGGCGGTGGAGGGCCTCGGTGTCGGCACCGACCCTCCCGGCGATCTCGTCGACGGACAGGGGCTCGAAGGTCATGGCGTCGGGGACGCCGAGTTCGGCCGCCGCGCTGACGGCGGCCGCCACCCAGCTGGCGGTGATGAGCTCGAACAGTTTCGTGGCGGAAGGACTCAGGGGTGCAGGGGCGGACATCGCGGTCCTTTCGGGTGGTTCCCCTCCCGAGGTCGCGGAGAGGGGCGGCCAGATGCGCCGGTGCGGCATCCATGGAGCCGTATAACAGGGTAAACTACAGAGCGTGCTCAAAAAATCGCATAGTGTGGACAAAGGTTCGAGTGGGGCGGACGCGAACCGACGGTCCCCTCAGCGGTCATCACACGTCCTACAGACACTGACCACCCGCCGTGCCGTGCGTGCCTTCACCGACCGGCCGGTGGACGACTCCCTCCTGGAACCCATGCTGGACGCCATGCTCGCGGCACCCTCGGCGTCCAACAAGCAGGCGTGGGCCTTCGTCGCCGTCCGCGAGCGGCGCACACTGAGGCTGCTGCGCGCCTTCTCCCCCGGCATCATCGAACTCCCGCCGCTGGTCGTGGCGGCCTGCTTCGACCGCTCGCGTGCGGTGGGGGGCTCAAGGGACTCCTGGGACGAGGGCATGCTCTGCGTCGCGATGGCGGTGGAGAACCTCCTCCTGGCGGCCCACTGCCTGGGGCTGGGCGGGTGCCCGTCCGGAAGCTTTCGCGCGGGCCCCGTCCGCAGGCTCCTGGGCCTGCCCGACCACCTGGAACCACTGCTCCTGGTTCCGGTCGGGCACCCCGCCCGACCACTCGCCCCCGCACCCCGACGAGACCGGACCGAGGTGGTCAGCCATGAGCGCTGGGGAGACTGACGTCCGACGTGTCGGCGAGGAGCTCCTCCTGCTCGCCGCCTACCTGCTCAGCAGCGGCCGCGGCCTGCTGGACGAACCGCGCCAGTACGGCACGTTCCGCTGCCTGGACGCCGCCCGGCGCGTCCTGGCCCTCGCGGCCGGAACCGGCCCGCACCACCCGGACCTCGACGTCCTGCGCGGTCGGATGGACGACGTCATGTGCGGGGCGATGGACGACCACGAACTGGACACCTTGCTCGACCAGCTGTGCGAGCGGCTGGCAGCCGTCCTGGAGGATCCCGATGTCATCTCCGACTGAGCCGCGGCCGTCCGACGCGTCCGCGGACGGCTTCGACGTCCTGCCCTTCACCGGTTCCTGCCGTCGCGTGTTCGCGCGGGGGGAGCACGCGCTCATCGGGGTCAGTGCGGGCAACAGCTACTTCAGCCAGCAGCGGCTCGCACGGCTCCTGCACTGGGCGCAGCGGCACTTCGCCGAGGTCGACGTGCTCTACGCCGACCTGCACCTGGACACCATGTACATGGCGTCCGGCAGCAGCGGGGAGCACGCCTCGTCGCGGGCGAACCGGGCGCTCAAGGACGTGCGGCGCCGCATCCGGCGCGCCGTGGAGTCGGCCGCCCCGGCCGCGGGGAACGTGCGCGTGCTCGCCCTGTCGCAGTGCACGGAACTGCCCGGCTACCGGGAGGTCGAGCACCGCCTCGACCGGGAGCACGCCACCGACCCCAGAGTCCGCCGCGCGTGCGAGGAGCACGTACGGCACCTCCTCGGAGCCCAGCCGGACCCGGACGGGGCCAGGCTGCGCGCCGGACTGGCCTACCTGCGCGCCGAACTGCCGTTCCTGCTCAGCACCCCGAAGGTGTTGGGAGTGCCGTCCTCGGTGTGCTGCTACCACGATCTGCTGCCGATCCTGTCCAGGCTGCGCGGCGTCACCTCCTGCTTCCACCCGGAGCAGGGCCACGTCATCGTCCGCCCGGTCGGCCGGTGTCTGCCCTCCCCGGAGGCGGTGGTGTCCTCGTGACCGCTGTGCCGTGGTGTTCCGGGCGGGGTGCTCCCGTAGGGAACGCTTCCGGGTGAGATGACCCCGGGTGGGGCGGGGTGGGTCGGGGCCGCTACGCGCGGCGGACGTCCATGACCGACACCTCGTCCTCGACCCGGTGCACGGCGTGCAGCGCGAGACCCGCCTCGGAGAACAGTCCCTGGTACTCCTCCGCCGTGCGCAGCGGGGCGCCGTACAGCACGAGCATGTACAGACTCATCGCCTGGAGGAAGGGGGTGGCGCTCTCCCGTTCCGGAAGGTGGCCCACGATCAGCAGGCGTGCGGAGCCCTCCATCGCTTCGCTGACGTTGCGCAGGATCCGCACCGCCTCCTCCCGGGGCCAGTTCTGCATCACCCGCGCCATCAGGTAGACGTCCGCCCCCGTCGGTACCTTGTCGAGGAAGCTGCCGCCCACCACGGAGCACCGGTCCGCCACGCCCCGCTCCCGCAGCAGCGGTCCGGCCTGGTCCACCACGTGCGGCAGGTCGAACAGCGTTCCCTCCAGGTGGGGGTGGCGCCGGAGGACGGCGGCCAGCAGCGCGCCCTCTCCGCCGCCGAGGTCCGCCACACGCTCCGCGCCGGACAGGTCCACGTTCTCCAGGAGGGCGTCGACGGCCACGGACGTGTTCATCGCCCTGGTGAACAGCGACGCCGCCTCCCGCTCCTCCTCCAGGTAGGCGAACAGCGGACGGCCGGTGTGCACCTCGAAGGCCGTACGGCCCGAGCGCACCGCCTGCGGCAGGCAGGTCCACGCCTGGAGGAAGTCGCCGTACGTGCACATGCGGAAGAGGTCGCGCAGGCTCCCCGGGACCCCGGTGCGCAGGTGCTGGCCCGCCGCGGTCAGGGCGAACACACCGGGCTCCGGTTCGGCGACCAGCCCGGCCGACGCTCCGGCCCGAAGCACCGAGGTCAGGCCCTCCTCCCGCACGTCCGCGCAGCGGGCCAGGTCCGCCACCGGACGCGGTCCCTCCGCCAGTTCCTCCACCACTTCCAGTTCGACCAACGCGGAAGCCGCGTGCATGAGCATCGCCGACGACACCAGCCGCGCCAGCGGCAGGTCCGTGCGCTCCGCACACGCGGCCGTCTCTTCCATCGCACTCACAGCCAGGCCTCCCACAGGGATGTCGCGGTCAGGGAGGGCGCGGCGCCCCGTGAGGGGAGCGGCGCCAACGCAACCAAGACTACTCAGGGTATTGGCTAAAGTGCTGAGAGTTTCCGGAGAGGGAAGGGTGAGATCCGCCTTGCCGCGAGGGGTCGCGGCGCGGCGGCCGGGAAAACGGAAGGCCTGGGATCAGGGGGTGCGGGCTCCGTCGGCGGCGTAGGCCTCCACCAGAGCGGTCAGCACCTGGGAGCAGCCCGCGTCGACGGTGAGCGCGGCGACGTCGTCGGCGCGGGTGGCGCCCCGGTTGAGGATCACCACCGGCTTGCCCTGCTCGACGGCGCGCTTGACGTAGCGCCGCCCCGAGAAGACGGTCAGCGACGAACCCGCCACCAGCAGCGCCCGCGCGCCGTCCACCATCGCGTAGCCCTCCAGCACGCGCGCCTTGGGCACGTTCTCGCCGAAGTAGACGATGTCGGGCTTGAGCACGCCGCCGCAGCCCTCGCAGTCGGCCACCCGGAACCCCTCGGTGGAGGCCAGGACCGCGTCGGCGTCGGGGGCGACCTCCACGTCGGGGACCCCGTCGGCGAAGTCGGGGTTGAGCGCGCTCAGGCGTTCGGCCAGGCTCTCGCGGGAGACCACGGCCGCGCAGGCCAGGCAGACGACGCGGTCGTAGCGGCCGTGCAGGTCGATCACCCGCCTGCTGCCCGCAGCCCCGTGCAGGGTGTCCACGTTCTGGGTGATGACGCCCGCCAGGGCGCCGCCCGCCTCCAGCGCGGCCAGCGCGCGGTGGCCGTCGTTGGGGCGGGTCCGGTGCACGTGGCGCCAGCCCACGTGGTTGCGGGCCCAGTAGTGGCGGCGGAACGCGGCGTCGCCGACGAACTGCTGGTAGGTCATGGGCTTGCGCGGCGGTGAGTCCGGGCCGCGGTAGTCGGGGATGCCCGAGTCCGTGGACAGGCCCGCGCCGGTCAGCGCGACCACCGGGCCCGAGCCGAGGACCTCGCGCATCCGGGCCGCCAGGAGGGCCGGGTCGTCGAGCGTGTTCCTCACGCCTTCGAGGGTACGCGGCGCCCCGGTGTGGGTGCCGCCACCCCGCCGGGTCAGGCGGCCGTTCCGCTGGTCACCGCCCCCGCGCGCTCCAGCTTCTCCACGGCCTTCGCCGATTTCGCTCCGACCGGGGGAAGGCCGTGGTCGGTGAATGGGCTGTGTCTCTGGGAGGCCGCGCCGGACTTCGGTCCGGTGCGGCCTCCCAGAGGGTTCGAGTACGGGAGGCGGGATGGCTACGGCAGGCCTGCGGTGAGGTGGTGGACGAACACCCCGGTAAGGGCGGCCAGGGTGTAGCCGAGCAGGTGCCATGCGGTGTTGCGTCCGAGGCGTCGGGGCTTGCGGTGGCCGTGCGGGCGTTGGTTGTGCGGATGTTGGTTGTGTGGTTTACGGGAACGGCGGCGCGGCAGCGGCGGGATCTTCGGGCGGGGCGGGGGAGTCCCGTCGTCAGGAGCGGACCGGGGGCGCGGAATCGCGGGTGGTCGCGGGCGTATCGGCGTCGTGGCGGGCTTGCGCGGTCGCTTCGGGCCTTCGGGGGTCGGGGTGTCGCGTTCGGCCAGTCGGGCGGCGTGGACGTGCATCCAGGGCGGGAGTTCACCGTGGGCCTGCCGGTAGGCGACGCGGGGGTTGCCTTCCATCTGGGTGAGAAGGCGCTGTTCCCGGGTGGGCGAGGTGGGTGGGGCGGAGGCGCCGGGCCGGGAGAAGCGGCGGCCCCGGGGCGAGTCCAGCACCGCGCGCACCCCCGAGGACACCGTCTCGGCGGTCATCGGTCGGCCCCGGACGTGGGCGCGGTGGCGGTGGCCGCGCTGGTGGCGGGGGTGAGGGTGAACTCGGCCCACACGACCGTGCCCAGCCCGGCGCAGAAGGGGAAATCCACCACGGCCCGGGTGCCCCACCGGGTGGCCAGGGAGTTGATGAGCAGCAGACCCCGGCCGCGTTCGGCCTCTTCCCACTCGGACGCGGTGCGCTGGTGCGGGATGTGCGGGAGGGAAGGGTTCTCGGTTCGAACGCCGTCGTCGGTGATGCCCAGGTGCAGGGTGGTGGCGGTGGGCATGGACAGGGTTCGGATGACCCGGCCGTTCTCCTGGCCGGAACGGGAATGGTCGGCGGCGTTGGCGAACAACTCGCTGGCGCACAGCACCACCGTGTCGGCCAGGTCAGGGCACAGCCCCTCCAGGCGGAACAGGTCGGCGCGCAGGTCCTCGCGGACCCATGTGGCCTGGGAGAGGTCGCCGGGGTAGACGCGTGAGGCCCAGCGCCGCCCCGCGAAAGGGGGCGTGGGCGTGTGGATCGGTGTACGGGGACGCGGCACAATGGACATGTCGGCAGACTCCTTCAGGCATGAACTGGGTTGTCGATGTGGGCTCTGGAGGCGCTGCTATCGCCCCCAGAGCCCGTTTTCGTGTCAGCCGCCTCTTGGTAAGCGGCCGTACCGGCGGTGAGCAGTGCCCCGCCGGGGACTGGGCAGACTCCGGCCTCACCTCCTGAGCCACGGAGTGTGTGAAGCCGACTACAGTAAAACCCAGCAGGCAGTAACTTACAAGCGTGTAAGTTAAAGGCGTGTAGATCACCCAGGAAGATCCGCTTTGGGCGCGAAAGCGCAGTTCAAGGCCATGGCAGAGTAAAGCCACGACGTTGATGAACGAAGGATGCGATGGCTGATCCGATCCCCACCGTGCGGCAATATCGGCTCGCACAAGACCTGCGGGAGCTCCGCGCCGCAGCAAAGATGACCCAGGAGCAGGTCGCCGCCAGCATGGACTGGCACGTCTCCAAGCTCTTTCGCTTGGAGAACGCACGTAGCCCTCGCGTGAACTGGCTGGACATCCAGGGGCTACTCGACCTGTACGGAGTGGCCAGCCCTCAGCGAGAAGCCCTCATCCAGTTGGCGAAGGACTCCAAGAAGCGCGGCTGGTGGACCACCTACCAGGACGTCTTCACCGGCTCATTCGTCGCTTTGGAAGACGAGACCCACTTCATCCGGTACTACTCCTCAGAGCTGGTTCCGGGCCTGTTTCAAACCGAGGCGTACGCACGTGCCGTGATTCAGGCGTTGCGCCCCGGTTACGACATGCAGAGCGTGGAACGCCGAGTCTCCGCTCGCATGGCCCGTAAGAAGATCCTCGAACGGGAAAAGCCCCTGCACCTGGACTTCATCCTCAACGAAGCTGTGATCAGGCGCAGCGTGGGCGGCAAAGAGGTGATGGCCGAACAGCTCGGCACTTTGCACGAGATCGCGGGAACCCAGGCAGCGACCCTGCGCTTGCTTCCCTTCCAGGCTGGTACGCACGCGGCCATGGAGGGCGCCTTCACGGTCTTCTCGTTTCCGGCAAAGCTGTACCCCGATGTGGTCTACGTCGAGGGCATGATGGGTGACCTGTATCTGGAGAGTGCCGAGAGCGTGAGCCGCTACAGGGACGCGTTCGAAAGCCTGCGTCAGTCCGCTCTGTCACCATCTGACACGATGGACTTCATCGACTCGTTGACAAGGGAGTTCCGGTGATCCAGTGGTTCAAGTCCAGTTACAGCGGAGGGGACAACAACTGCGTGGAGGTCGCACGCGCGCCCGTCCGATCGTGGCACAAGGCCAGCTACAGCACTGGTTCAGCTAACTGCGTGGAGGTCTCGGAGGGTCTGGTCACCGGAGTGCGGGACACCAAGCACCGAGATCTCGGCGCGCTCTTCTTCGGTGCCGACGAGTGGCGCGCCTTCGTCGGTACCGCTCGGGACGACCTCCGATAGAGCAACGAAGACCGCTTTTCGGCCCTGGCTGTTGTGAACCAGCAGCCAGGGCCGAACGCCTTACGAACTTCTGCCTCCTGAATCACACTGACCATGTCAGATCTGCGGCGTGAGACCTGCCTCGGACATGTACTGGTGCAGGGGGATCGCATGGCCCAAGACGGCTTCGCGGCGGCGCACGTGCTCCCGGACGGTCACAGGATCCGTGTTGACCTCCACATGCCTGAGCGCGCCGTCGTCGTCGTAGACCATGGTCCCCGTACGGTCGTCGTCGAAGAGCCAGTAGTCCTCGTCGGGTACCTCCAGCTCCTTCGCGACCGCGCGGGGCAGGATTCCGATCTCTTCTCCCGCCCTGAGGTTCGAGGGATAGGCGCAGGTCATCTCGAAAACGAGGTATTCCGATAGGGGCTCGTCCACCACGTGTACGCGACGGAACAGGGCGCCCCTGTCCCTGGCAGAGCGCACCCGTTCCGCCCAGGAGGCGACCCAGGACGGGTCCTGGGGGCGGCCCTCCCGGAAGTTCTTCAGAGGGGCACGTTCGCTCTTGGAGTCGTAGAAGTCCAGGGTCTCCATCCGGAAGACCTGGCTTCGGAAGTCGTCGAAGGTGCGGAGGAAGTCGGGCATCGCCATCACGGTCACTGCGATACTCCAGGGGTTGGTGATGTCAAGGTTCGCTTTGTCCTCAGGACCAGATCCCGGTACGGAAGGGAAGCCACCGGGCAGGGGATCAGGTCCAGGAGCCGTTCGACCTCGTTCAGCTGGTCGATGACCTCCTCGCGAGGCCGTTCCGAGACGATCTCGGTCTCGACGAACGCTCCCAGGTCCGCGATCGTGTCCACCACCACCGACAGCTCCGGCCGATTGGGATCGCGGTAGCAGACACGCGACTTCTCCACACGGACCAGTAGGACCATGCCCAGCGCCCCCAACAGACCGTGGGCGTGCATGGCCTGGGCGGCGTCCGCCAGCACGACGTTCGTTTCCTGCTTGGCGATGACACCGCCCGAGCTGTGAGTGGTGTCATCGGAAGCGGGTTTGTAGGTGACCTCGCATCCACCGTCCCGTTCACGGACCCGCAGACACTCGACCGTCTCCAGGAAGTCGACGTCGGGCCTGCTGTAGTAGGTGTCGACCTCCACCGTCGGCCCCGTGGCGGCGAATCCCAGCTCCACCAGCCGTCGCTCCAGGGGCTTTCGACTTTCCAACGCACGTTTGCGTTCGATCTCGACCAGGGTCATCGAGGATCTCATTCCCTTCCAGGGGCGAGGGCCGCGTACACGCGGGCGAGGTTGTGTTTGCTCAACGACTCTCTTACACCGGTCAGCGCATCGGCCAACATCCGGGCATCCGACACCGGGATGTTACGGAACAGCACGAGCTGTTTGGCGTCCCACAGAGGGTTGGCGAGTCGTTTGGTCAGATACCGGTTGTAGTAGTGGCGCTGCCTGACCACGATGTCCTCGGCTCCGGAGGGCAGGAGCACGGTTGGACGATCAGGATCGGCCTGGGCGGAGTGGACCGCGAACTCGCTGAGCAGTTCGTCGGTCGTCAGGTAGGCGTAGGTCTCACGCCCTTCGCGGGCGCTCCACTCGTTCCAAACCTGGGAACATTCCGTGTCGCCCTCTTCCACGGCGGCCAGGAAGGCGTTCAGGGCCACATCGGTGCACGTGTCGAAGATGTCCCCGTCAACGGTGCGGTGGTCAGCGTAGGGCTCGCTGAGTGCGTCCAACATGTCCTGGTAGGTCTTGGGCAGCCACTCAGTGCCGACGAGCGTGTAGTGCACGAGCTTGTGTCCGGTGCGTGTGTCCAGCCATTCCGCAGACAGTTGTCCCTCCAACACGGGGATGAAACCCAGGGCTCCGGAACGCCACACGTGGTCACGGAAGGTGATGTAGTGGCGCTGGACCTCGCGGAACAGACCGATGGGGGCGCTGATCACGGCGCAGGCCCCCACGCTCAGATCCGCGACGTCCACGAGACGTGAGTTTTGGCGGGCCACCGCTTGGTCGTGAATGTGGTGGTACGGGTGCCTGCCGTGGTCGAGGTAGTGCGGAGTGAACATGCGCAGGAACCGCAGCCAGGAAGGCGCGTCATAGGCGTGTGTGACCCGTTCGTGCAGACTCCTGTCGCGTACGGAGAACAGGTCCCTGTAGACGAAGTACCCGTAGGGTTCGATCACCGAGCCGAGCACGCGTATGAGCGCGTGCAGCCCGCCGTAACCGCCCCCGTAGGAGTAGACCTCGTGCACCAGCGCCGAGGCGCTGACGACGTCGGCGGGACGCGGCAGGAGCGACTCCAAGTCCCGGGCGAAGCCGTGGGCGAGTTCGCAGGTGCCGACCTCGTTGAACTCGGAGACGGCCTGTGACAGCGCGTGGGAGGTGACGCCGGGAACCTCGATCAGGGTCAGGTCCACGGAACCCGCTCGACTCCGGTTCTGCCGCAGCCGGGAGGCCAGGAAGCTCACCGCGGCTCCTCCGCCGGGGCCGATCTCGACCACGTGGGGAGGCTGCGCTCCCACCTGTTCCAACGCCCGCAGCACGAGGAACCCCTTCTCCTCACCATGGGTGTTCGCTGCGACGTCCAGATAGCCGGGAGCGGACTTGTGCCCGGTGGCGAACACGGTCAACGGAAACCTCCTCGATCGGGGAACCCCGCCGTGTTCCGGCAGGGCGGAGCCCGGTCGGGGCGGCGACGGTACTTCGAGGAGACCTCGGACTGACGGCGTGAGGCCAGAATGAGACCGGCTCAGTCATGATTCACTCAGCCGCTCACGCTCCGTGTGCGCGATAATCGGGAGCATGACCACCCCTCCCCCCGCCGATTTCCGTACCGCGCTCGCCCACTGGCGCAAACTGCGTCGCCTGACGAAGAAGGCCCTCGCCGGTGCGATGGGCTTCGACCCCTCCTACATCAGCCACGTCGAGTCCGGGCGCTACCCCGCCAGTGAGGAGTTCGCGCGTCTGGCGGAGCAGAAGCTGTCCACCGGTGGAGATCTCTGGCGGTTCTGGCAAGGGACTCCCGACGCGCAGCCCGCTTCCGTCGGAAGCAGTGAGTTGTTCGTCGACCTCGACCACGCCGAACTGCGTTACCACGAGGGGACCTACACCGCTTCCATGCGGCGCCGTGTGGTCAACGGCGGCAACGAACCGGTGACCCGTTACCTGATACGCATCAGTGTCGATCGCTACCCGGGCCGTCCTGAGCTGTCGAACGAGCTCTACCGCAACCATCCACTCACGTGGGAGCGGTTGAACCTGACCGCCTTCTGCGACGGCGACCCCATGACGTGGGTACCCAAGCACGACCGGGACTCCTTCAAGGAAGTCTGGCTGAGCTTCGAGAACGAGCACTCGATGTTCCCCCTCTACCCGGGGCAGTCCGCCCTGCTCGAATACTCCTACGTCGTCGGCTCCGACCAGTGGGGGCAGTGGTTCCAGCGCGCCATCCGACTGCCCACCCGGGCGGTGAGCGTGGAACTGCGCTTCCCGGCTTCGCTGGAACCCGGCGTCTGGGGCACGGAGACCTCGACCACGGTCGCGGCCGTACCGCTGCGGTCGGCCGTGCAGCGCAGGGAAGAGGAGGACGAGGTGTCCTTCACCTGGCACACGAACGACCCGCCGATCGGAGCCCGGTACCGGTTGGAATGGCGCTGGCGCGACAGCACCGCACAGGAAACCGACACGCGTCCCTCGCTCCGTACCGCCAGTGACCGCATGCGGGCAGCGGGGATCGTCCAAGAGGGCGAGGAGATACTCACACGGTCCGCGAGGCCTTTCTGTCTTCCCGAGGAAGCGCAACAGGCCGTGGAGGTCGTCGACCAACTGCACCGCGCTGTGCAGCGTGTACGCGACCACCACCACTTCGGTAAGGGCATGGGACTGGCAGCGCCGCAGATCGGCATCGACCGGGCGGTGGCCATCGTGCTTCCACCGGACCCCGACGCCGCTCCAGTGGTTCTGCTCAACCCGACGGTCATCAGTGAGTCCGGCGAGGCCGATTCCCAGTACGAGGGCTGTCTGAGCTTCTTCGACGTGCGGGGGCTCGTTCCACGTTCACGCCGTATCGAGGTCGAACACACCCTGGTCGACGGGGCCACCGCCATCACTGTGTTCGCGGACGCCCTGGCCCGCTTGGTGGCGCACGAGGTGGACCATCTACACGGCATGACGTACAAGGCCCGGATGGCTGAGGGGGTGGCGCCCATCCCTGTGGAGGAGTACCGGGGGACAGGCAGGTCTTGGAGCTATGACCGCAGCCCGGGGTAGACGGTCAACGGAGCTGGGGGCGGAGAGCGGGGCGGCCCCGGGGGAGCCGCCCGCAGGGTCAGGCGGCGCGCTCCAGCTTCTCCACGGCGCGGGTCAGGACCTCCTCGAACTCCTCCTCCATCAGGGCGTCCTTCTCCCTGTCCACCTGGGCCCGGTGGGCGTCCCGGCACTCCTCACTGAAGTCGTCTTCCCGGCACGCCTCCATGAGCTCCATGGACGACACGTCCGAGTAGCCGCTCGTGCGCATCCCCACGAGGACGAAGTACACCTCTCCGACCTGGCCCCACGCGGTCCTCGCCGCCATGTGCGAGCGCTCGCCGTACAGGGTCACGGAGAACATGCCGCCGCCCTCGGGGAGGGCGGGCGAGTCCCTGGAGACGAGAGCGCCCTCGATTCCGCCGTTCATGGACACGCTCATCCGGGAGCAGGTGTTCAGCAGGTGCCCGAACCCGGTGCCCTCGACCGGAGCGTCGCCGAAGTCCCCCGAGACCAGGACGTAGCCGTAGGTTGCCGCCCCCGGAGAGGAACCGGACGGGGTCGCGGTCTGGGCCGCCCCCTCGACGGCCCCCGCGGGCAACCGCCCGGTGCCCCCGTTGAGGACGGCTTCGCACTCGGCCGGTTCCACGTCGCCGAAGTCGTCGGTGTCCGTTCCGCCGAAGTCCACCCCCTCGATCTCCTCGACGTCCAGCTCGTCGACGTCGAACCCGTCGGGGTAGGCGTTCGAGGACGGCAGCAGGGCCTCCAGGCGTGAGCTGCTCCGGAGGTCGAGCTGGGGGCCGCAGCCGGTGGTCAGGACCAGGGCCGCGAGGAGGGTCAGGGCGCCGTGGCGGTGCAGGGAAGCCAAAGGGGGAACTTTCGTCGTCGTGTCAGCGGTGTACCGACACGTTCCGACGCCGCCGGAACACGTGAGGTTCCCGTTCTCCCCTGGCCGAACCCGGTCGAGCCCCCGTCCCCTTCGGCCGAGTCCCCTGCCGAAGCCCCCGGCCGCGCTCCCGCCGAAACCGCCCTCCCCTGGCCGAAGCCGGGCCCGCCGGACGGCGGAAGGGCCCGGCGGACACCCGCAGGTGCCCGCCGGGCCCGAACGCACCGGACGAACGGTCGTCCCGCCGTCCTGGTGCCGGGCTCAGCCGAGGCAGACCAGCAGGTCGCCGCCCTCCACCTTCTGCACCCGGTCGACCGCCACCCGCGTGACCGTCCCCGACACGGACGCGGTGATCGCGGCCTCCATCTTCATCGCCTCGATGGTGGCCACCGTCGCACCGGCCTCCACCGCGTCGCCCTCGGCAACCGTCAGGGTCACCGCGCCCGCGAAGGGCGCCGCGACCTGCCCGGGGTCGTTGCGGTCCGCCTTCTCGGCGGCCCGCACCTGCGAGGCCAGGGCCCGGTCGCGGATCTGGAGCGGGCGCAGCTGGTCGTTGAGCGTGGCCATCACCGTGCGCACACCGCGCTCGTCGGCCTCGCCCACCGCCTCCAGCTGGATGAGCAGCCGCACACCCGGCGACAGGTCCACCGAGTACTCCTCGCCCGCGCGCAGGCCGTAGAAGAAGTCCGCGCTGGAGAGCACGCTGGTGTCGCCGTAGGCGGCCCGGTGCTCCTCGAACTCCCGCGTCGGCCCGGGGAAGAGCAGCCGGTTGAGCGTGGCCCGCCGGTCCTCGGCCAGCCCCGCGCGGTCCTGTTCGCCCAGCTCCTGCGCGGGCCGCGCCTCGGACCGCCCCTGGAGCGCCCGCGTGCGGAAGGGCTCGGGCCACCCGCCCGGCGGGACGCCCAGCTCACCGCGCAGGAACCCCACCACCGACTCCGGGACGTCGAAGCGCCCGGGGTCGGCCTCGAAGTCGGCCGGGGAGACCCCCGCGCCGACCAGGTGCAGCGCCAAGTCGCCCACGACCTTGGAGGAGGGGGTGACCTTCACCAGGCGCCCGAGCATCCGGTCGGCGGCGCCGTACATCGCCTCGACCTCCTCGAAGTGCTCGCCCAGCCCCAGCGCGACCGCCTGCGTGCGCAGGTTGGACAGCTGCCCGCCCGGGATCTCGTGGTGGTACACCCGGCCCGTGGGGGAGGACAGCCCGGCCTCGAAGGGCGCGTAGACCCGGCGCACCGACTCCCAGTACGG
Source organism: Nocardiopsis synnemataformans (assembly GCF_965343085.1). Lineage (NCBI taxonomy): Bacteria > Bacillati > Actinomycetota > Actinomycetes > Streptosporangiales > Nocardiopsidaceae > Nocardiopsis > Nocardiopsis synnemataformans. The sequence goes on from NZ_CBDRFA010000070.1 coordinate 32,114, forward strand.
CTCCAGTTCGTTGACCGCGTCCAGGCTCAGGCCCGTGGCGTGCTCGGAGTGGTCGAAGGCGGCCACGATCGCCGACAGCGACGGCTGGGAGGTGGTGCCCGCCATGGACGCCACCGCGCCGTCCACCGCGTCCGCCCCGGCGTTCACCGCCGCCAGGTAGGTGGCCAACTGCCCGCCCGGGGTGTCGTGGGTGTGCACGTGCACCGGCAGGTCGAACTCGCTGCGCAGCGCCGTGACCAGCTTCGCGGCGGCCGGAGCGCGCAGCAGACCGGCCATGTCCTTGATCGCGAGCACGTGCGCGCCCGCGTCCACGATCCGCTCGGCCAGCTTGAGGTAGTAGTCCAGCGTGTAGAGCCTCTCGCCGGGGTCGGACAGGTCCGAGGTGTAGCACAGCGCCACCTCGGCCACCGAGGTCCCGGTCGCGCGCACGGCCTCGATGGCCGGGCGCATCTGCTCGACGTCGTTGAGCGCGTCGAAGATCCGGAAGACGTCCACGCCCGTCTCGGCGGCCTCGCGCACGAACGCGTCGGTCACCTCGGTGGGGTAGGGGGTGTAGCCCACGGTGTTGCGCCCGCGCAGCAGCATCTGGAGGCAGATGTTGGGCACCGCCTCGCGCAGCGCGGCCAGCCGCTCCCAGGGGTCCTCGGCCAGGAAGCGCAGCGCCACGTCGTAGGTGGCGCCGCCCCAGCACTCCAGGGACAGCAGCTCGGGCAGTGTGTGCGCGACCGCGGGCGCCGCGGCCAGCAGGTCGCGGGTGCGCACCCGGGTGGCCAGCAGGGACTGGTGGGCGTCGCGGAAGGTGGTGTCGGTGACGCCCAGGTTCGGTGACTCGCGCAGCCACCGCGCGAACCCCTCCGGGCCCAGTTCCGCCAGACGCTGGCGCGAACCCGGGGGCGGCGACCCGGCGGCCTCGGGCAGCGGCGGCAGCTTGGTGGCGGGGTCCACCAGTTGGGGGCGCTCCCCGTGCGGCTTGTTCACCGTGACGTCGGCCAGGTAGGTGAGCAGGCGCGTGCCGCGGTCGGCGGAGGGCCGCGCGGTCAGCAGGTGCGGGCGCTCCTCGATGAAGGAGGTGGTGATCCGCCCGGCCTGGAAGTCGGGGTCGTCCAGCACCGCCTGGAGGAAGGGGATGTTGGTGGCGATGCTGCGGATGCGGAACTCGGCCACGGCCCGGCGCGCCCGGCTGACCGCGGTGGCCAGGTCGCGGCCCCGGCAGGTGAGCTTGACCAGCAGCGAGTCGAAGTGCGGACTGATCTCGGTGCCCGCCGCGGAGGTGCCGCCGTCCAGGCGGATGCCCGAGCCGCCGGGGGAGCGGTAGGCGCTGATGGTCCCGGTGTCGGGGCGGAAGCCGTTGGCGGGGTCCTCGGTGGTGATGCGGCACTGGAGCGCGGCGCCGCGCACGTAGACGCCCTCCTGGGAGATGCCCAGGTCGGACAGGGTCTCGCCGGAGGCGATCCGCAGCTGGGACTGCACCAGGTCCACGTCGGTGATCTCCTCGGTCACCGTGTGCTCGACCTGGATGCGCGGGTTCATCTCGATGAAGACGTGGCTGCCGTCCGCGCCGACCAGGAACTCGACCGTGCCCGCGTTGCGGTAGCCGATCCGGCGGGCGAAGCGCACCGCGTCCGCGCAGATGCGGTCGCGCAGGTCCGGGTCGAGGTTGGGCGCGGGGGCCAGCTCGATGACCTTCTGGTGGCGCCGCTGGAGGGAGCAGTCGCGCTCGTAGAGGTGCACGACGCCGCCCTCGCCGTCGGCGAGGATCTGCACCTCGATGTGGCGGGGGTCGACCACGGCGCGTTCCAGGAACACGGTGGCGTCGCCGAACGCGGCGGAGGCCTCGCGCATGGCGGCCTCCACCGACTCGCGCAGCCGCTCGGGCTCCTGGACGCGGCGCATGCCCCGCCCGCCCCCTCCGGCCACGGCCTTGACGAAGAGCGGGAAGCCGATCCGCTCCGCGGCGGCCACCAGGGCCTCCACGTCGTCGGAGGGCTCGCTGGACTCCAGGACGGGCACGCCCGCCTCCCTGGCGGCGGCCACGGCGCTGGCCTTGTTACCGGTCAGTTCCAGCACGTCGGCGGGCGGGCCCACGAAGGTGATCCCGGCGCGCTCGCACGCGCGGGCCAGTTCGGGGTTCTCCGACAGGAAGCCGTAGCCGGGGTAGACGGCGTCGGCCCCGGCCCGGCGGGCGGCGCCCACGATCTCGTCCACGGACAGGTAGGCGCGCACCGGGTGGCCGGGTTCGCCGATCTGGTAGGCCTCGTCGGCCTTGAGCCGGTGCAGGGAGCCGCGGTCCTCGTGGGGGAAGACGGCGACGGTGCGGGCGCCCAACTCGTAACCGGCGCGCAGCGCGCGGATGGCGATCTCGCCCCGGTTGGCCACGAGCACTTTACGGAACATGGCGCACTCCTCCTGGTCGGTCAGGCGTGGTGCCGGGGCGGAAGGACCGGCAGCGTCGCCGGGGCCCGCGGCCGGATGGAACACCCGTACGTTAACCAGAAGAGGGTTCGGTAGAACCCACCGGGGCCGTCCTTCGCGCTGAGTACGGCTCCCGGCGGGCGTTCGCGGGCCGCCCGCGTGTCGCGCGGGGCGGATTCCCGTCCACGACCGGTGCGCGACCTCCGGTGCGGTCCCGCACGCGTTCCGGGCGGGCGTTCGCGGGCCGCCCCGGCGCCGTTCAGCCCACGGGAAGCCCGAAGGTCGTGCAGAACGTGACCGGGTTGGCGTACTCGTCGATGTGGGCGACCAAGCCCTCCCGCCAGTCCACGCGCAGCACGTACACGTTGCGGTAGGGGCGGCCGTCCGCGGTGGTGAAGTCGCCGTCGGCCTGGACGAAGGCGGTGGTGCCGTCGTCGGTCACGCTCACGTCCACCTCGCGGAACCTGACGTGTGCGAAGTTCTCCGTCACCTGCCTCAGGTACCCCAGCACCTCCTCGGCGCCCTCCAGGCGGGCCTCGGGTTCCTGGGCTCCGGAGAAGGAGAAGGGCTGGACCAGGACGGCCTCGGGGTGGACCAGGGCGGTGAGGGCGGCCAGGTCCCCGGCCTCCAGGGCCGACAGGAGTGTGCGCGTGCCGTCCCGGGTGGCGTCCTGGGCGGTGGTGCGGTCGGATGCGGCGGTCATCGGAGTCCTCTCTCCCGTTCTTGAGACTCGGTCTCAAGGGATATTTTGTATCGTACGAGATGGGGTCCAGGATGTCTAGGATGGCGGGATGGAACGACCGCTCCCGCCGCAGGACTCCCTGCGCGAACGCAAGCAGCGCCGAGCACGCCAGGCGATCATCGAGGCCGCCCACGCGCTCTTCGAGGAGCGGGGGTTCGACCGGGTCACCGTGACCGACATCGCCGAGCGCGCGGAGGTCGGCAGGGCCACGTTCTTCCGGTACTTCGGGGACAAACGCGAGGTGGTCTTCAGCGCCGATCCCCGCGGCGAGGCGGAGCTGCTGGAGGCGGCGGAACGGATCCCCGCGGACGCGCCGATCGGGGACTCGCTGCCCGCCGCGCTGGCCTACCTGCGCCGGGCGGTGTCCCTGCTGGTCGAGGGGCTGGTCCAGGACCCCGACGCCTACCTCGCACACGAGCGCCTGGTCGCGCGCAACCCCGAGCTACTGGACCGCAGCGTGGCCAAGCAGCGCCGCTACGTCGATCTGATGGTCGGGCTGCTCGGTGAGCGGGGAGCCGACCGGGGGACGTCGGTGCTGGCGGCCGAGATCGGACTCGCCTGCTTCTACGCGGGCCGCGCGGAGACGGGAGACGATCCCCGACGCCTGCCCGGCTGCGTGGACGCGGCCTTCGCGCGCCTGCTCTGAGCCGACCGCCGGTGCGGCCGGTCCGCGTGCGCCGGGGCCTCGCACCGGGGCGGAGCCGCGTGCCTGAGCAGGTCGGTCCGCGTGCGCGTGCGCCGGTGACGCCCCGGCCCGGTGGACCCGACCCGTCCGGGGGTTCGAGCACGCGTCACACCCGGGGAGAGGCGTCCGTCCGGGTGGCCCCGTCGCCGTTCGCGTCCGCCGATCGCGCCGGATAGGTGACGGTGCGGTCGGCGTGCACGACGGCCCCCGGTGTGAGCCGGGCGGCGTCGGCGCGGTGGCCGGCCATGACGTGGAGGACCTCGTGGCCGTGGGCGAGCAGGTGGTCGGCGATGATGCGCCGGTGGCACCGCCACCACACCGCCTCCGAACACATCACGGCGGCGCGGTGCCCCGCGCCCGCCTCACGCAACCGGGCGAGCCCCGATCCGAACCCGGCTGAAAGCGCGTAGTCGGCGTAGTTGTGGAAGCTGCGGTTCCGCCAGAACCCGTTGACCTCCGGGGAGACGTCCTTGGCGACTGGGCGCCGTCCGCCGAGTTCCGCGACGCGCAGGTAACGTACGCCGACTTTGCGTAGGGCCCCGGAAAGGGTGTCCTCGTCGAACTGCGGGTTGCGGCGCGAACCCGGGAGCTTGCGCACGTCGACCACCACGTGCACGTCGTTCTCGTGCAAGAGTGCGGCGAACTCCTCGAACGTGCGGTCGGAGTGGCCGACGGTGAGGAACGGCGGCGCCATCGCGGCTAGCTGTCGCCGGAGATCCGGGTCAGGGCCCCGTCCTTGTGCGCCGCGACGTGGTCGGTCCTGTCGCTCTTGATCTCGTACTGCGGCTCCTCCTCGGAGGCGCGGCGCGTACGGCCCCTGAAGGAGAAGTCGCTGGTGTGGACCCTGGTGATCGTGCCGGACACCCGTCCGGCCTCGGAGTTCCAGCTCACATGGTCACCGACGTCGAAACGGCGTGCCATCGCGTACACCCTCCTCCGGTCGTGGCGGAACGGCGCCTGGTGGGACGGATCCTCGCCTACCCCGGACGGCCTCGGGTATGCGGGCGGGGCTCTCGGCGCCAGTGGTTCAGCCGTGCCGCGTGAGCGTGTCCGGTGACAGCGTCAGCGCGCTGGGCAGGGCGTCGAAGGCCGCGGTGACCTCGGCGATGAGCGTCCCGGCGTCGCCGGTGCGCTCGCTGTGGCGGTAGGCGCGGATCCAGTTCTTGCTGCCGTACCTGATCGCGGCCGTGGCCATCTCCGCGATCAGCCGCAGCCGAACGTCCTCGCGGCTGTCGACGCCCAGCTTGGCCTCCAGCAGTTCGACCAGCCGCACCTGGAGGTCCTGGGTGGTGCCCGCGTGGTACACACGCAGGGCCGGGGTGCGCGCGGCCAGCCCCCGGGTGCCCAGGTAGCGGTCGGTCCAGTCCTCGGACAGGCTTCGGACCGCGTCCACGTAGCAGTCGCGCAGGTGGGGCAGAACGGGGCCGGTGACGCTCAGGCGCTCCACCTCGGCGGCGTAGGCCTGCCACAGCTCGCCCTCGGCGGCCATGGCCACCTCCTCCTTGGAGGAGTAGTAGCGGAAGAAGGTGCGCACCGACACCTCGGCCGTGGCCACCAGGTCGTCCAGCGTGGTCTCGTCGAAGCCCTGTTCCAGGAACATCCGCAGGGCGGTGTCGGCGAGCACGCGCCGCGTGCGCAGCTTCTTGCGCTCGCGCAGGGGGAGCGCGGACTCCTCGTTCCGGAAGGGTTCGGCGGTCATCGGGCCAGGATACGGCGGGCCCGTCGGGGTCGGGAAAAACCCGTTGCCTAAATATGCCAGTCACTGGCAGTATGCCATCACTGGCATTTTTTCGGATACCTCCGCCCCTCCACCGAGAGAGAGCACATGAGCGACCAGACCGCCGCCCCCGTCCCCGAGGGACAGCGCATCGAGGCGTTGGGCGACCAGCTCGTCAAGATCCACGACATGCTGCGGGGCGAACTCGCCTCGCTGCGCCGCGACCTCGCCGAGGGAGGCGGCCCCTCGGGCGTCCCGGCGCCCCTGGACCAGCAGCTGCGCAAGAAGTGCCTGTCCTTCTGCGACTTCCTGCACGGCCACCACACCGCCGAGGACGAGGGCGTGCTGCCCGGACTGGCGAAGAGTCATCCCGGGCTCGCGCCCGTCCTGGAGCGCCTGACCCGGGAACACGTGGTCGTCAGCCGGTCGCTGGACCGCATCCGCGCGCTCCTGGACGGCGACGACGCGGTCGGGGTCCGCGACGAGGTCGAGCGCCTGGCCACCGAGGTGGAGGCGCACCTGGACTACGAGGAGCGCCAGATCGTGGAGGCCCTGAACTCCTACGGCCCCGTCACGATCTGAGATCGCCCCGTCGCGCGCCGCGGGGTGGGCCGCGTCCCCGCCGGCCCGTCTACGCGGCGCTGCCGGGGCGCCCCGAACGGCACGCGCACCGGAACGCGGACGGGACGGACTCCTCCATCCCGGACGGCGTCGGGAAGCCGTAGTCTGGCCGTTTCAGATGTCCGTATACCGGGCGCTTCGGGGAGAGCGACACCCCCTGGCGGCCGAAGGCACAGCGAGGGGTCGGGTTCGTTGACGACCGGGGAGGACGCGCGGATCCGCGCGCTCGAACGCCACGTCCGGGAGTTCTGGCAGGGGCACGCCGTGGAGCCCGCCACCTGGGAGCACGCCCCGCTCCTGGACCGGGTCCCGGGCTTCGCCACCTACCGGGTGGCGCCCAGGAGCGAGGGCGAGGGCTGGGTCCACGTCACGGTGGGCTCGTCCGTCCACGAGGCGCGGGGCGGCACCGAGTTCTTCCTCATGTCGCCCACCGGGACGCGGGCCCACGCCGAGACCCTGGCCATGGTCAGCCACCTGCACTCCTTCGAGGAGTACCGGCTCGGCGTGGGCTCGGTGATCGACGTGGGCGGCCCGTGGACGGAGGGCTCGCGCATGGACCACCTCCTGGTGAGCCTGCCCTACCCCTACGGCCCCGCGCTGGAGTGGGCGCCCGCCGAGGCCGGGGGAGCGAGGTTCCTGTGGCTGCTCCCGGTCCACCGGAGCGAGGCCGCCTTCGTCGCGGCCGAGTCGCTCGACGCCTTCGAGGAGGTCCTGGAGGCGGAGGGCGTCAACGTACTGGACGCTGACCGGGCTCCCCTGGTGTGAGCTGACCCCGTCTGGTGTGAGCCGCCCTCCGCGCGCCGGGGTCAGCCGCGCGGGTCGGCGATCTCACCGACCGGGCCCTCCACGCGGTAGTCGTCCAGCGCGGTGACCACGTACGCGGAACCGGACTCCTCGCCGCCGTCCTCGGCCTTCGCGGCGTCCTCGGCGGTGTGGCCGGAGTCCTCCAGCGAGGTCCCGCCGGTCACGCCCACGAGGTTGTCGGAGGAGAGCGCGTCGCAGTACTCCTCCGGGTCGCCCGAGTCCGCCCGCGCGGCCTCCTGCTGGTCCAGGCGGTAGACGGCGTAGAAGCGCGCGTCCTCCACCCGCTCCCACTCCACCGCGGTGTGCTCGTCGGTGACCTCGGCGCTCACGTCCTCCACGGCGCCCGCCAGGGACTCGCCCCCGCGGTCCCCTCCCGCCAGGGGCGGCAGGGCGGGGTCGCCGTAGTGCTCGTCGGCCAGGTGCGCGTAGGCGTCCTCGGCCACACCCGTGAGGGATTTGAAGGAGAAGTAGACGTCGCCGTCGACCTCGGGGTAGTCGGAGGAGTAGTCCAGCTGGGTGCTCAGCGCGTCCTCGTCGGTCCAGTGGCGGTCACCGGCCCGGTACGCGCCCTGGCCGACGTACAGGTCCACGCCGGTGCCCTCGACCTGCTCGGCCCACCACGGCACCAGCTCCTCGTAGTCGGCGGCGTCGAAGCCCCGCTCCCAGTACAGCTGCGGGACGACGTAGTCGACCATCCCCTCCTGGATCCAGGCGCGGGTGTCGGCGTGCTGGGCCTCGTAGGACTCCAGGCCCGAGGTGTCGGACCCGGCGGGGTCGTTCTCGGCGTTGCGCCAGATGCCGAACGGGGAGATCCCGAAGCGCACCCAGGGCTTGGCCTCCTCGATGCGCTCGTGCACGCCGCTGACGAACTCGTTGACGTTGTCGCGCCGCCAGTCCTCGCGGTCGTCGAAGCCCTCGCCGTGCTCCTCCCACGTCTGGTCGTCGTCGAACTCCTCGCCGTCCTTGGGGTAGGGGTAGAAGAAGTCGTCGAAGTGCACGCCGTCGATGTCGTAGCGCTCCACCACGTCCATGATCACGCGGGTCACCCACTCCTGGACCTCGGGCCTGCCGGGGTCGAGGAAGCCCTCGCCGCCGTAGCGCACCAGCCAGTCGGGGTGCTCCCTGACCGGGTGGTCCTCGGACAGCTCCTCGATGTCGGAGTCCATGCCGACCCGGTAGGGGTTGAACCAGGCGTGCAGCTCCAGGCCGCGCTCGTGCGCCTCGGCCACCGCGTACTCCAGCGGGTCGTAGCCGGGGTCGCCGCCCTGCTCTCCGGTGAGGTACTTCGACCACGGCTCCAGGTCCGACTCGTAGACGGCGTCGGCGGTGGGGCGCACGTGCAGGAACACGGTGTTCAGGCCGAGCTCCACCGCCTCGTCCAGGCGCTGGTCCATCTCCGCCTTCTGGTCCTCGGCGGACAGGCCCGGCTCGGAGGGCCAGTCGATGTTGCCGACGGTGGTCAGCCACGCCCCGCGCATCTGCCGCTTGTCCTGGGCGGCCTCGCATCCGGCCGCACCGGGACCGGGGAAGGTGCCGGAGGGGGAGTGGGCGGCGCCGACGAGGGCGTATCCGGAGATCATGAGCCCCGACGCGGCGGCCGCGGCCACCCACCGGGAGCGCCAGCGCGGTGTGAGGCCGGCTTGTCGTCCAGGGGTCAAGGAAACTCCTCTGAGCTGCGTTGACATCCGTTTGACGTCACGTCGGGCATCAGAGTAGGCGAAGAAGTAACGTTTTGGACAACATGGACGGTTTTGGTGGTTTGAATCTCATCTGCCTGGGAAAAGCAACCTCCCGCCGTCGAAGGCGGCACGCGGAGCGGTTCGCCCCCGGGGCCGCCCGCGAGGAAGGCCCTCCCGCCGTGGACCGGAGCCGCCCGGCTCCCCGGCACACGCCCCAGGCGGATGCGAGCGCTCCCGCCAGGCGCGGTCGAGGCAGTCCGGGGCAGGTGGGGGTCGGCTCCGTCCGCGCTCAGGTTCCGGGCGGTGCCGTGGACTCGCGCACCACGAGCCCGGGAGGGGCGATCGCGGGCACGTCGTCCGGTGCCCCGTCCAGCGCGGCGACGAGCGTCAGCGCGGCGGCCCGCCCGAGCCCCACCAGGTCGTGGCCGACCGTGGTCAGCCGCGGCTGCACGAGCGCGCCCAGGGGCAGGCCGTCGTGGCCGATGACGGACAGGTCCCGGGGCACCTCCAGCCCCCGCCTGCGCGCGGCGCTGATCCCGGCGATCGCCATCATGTCGTTGGCGAACAGGATCGCGGTGGGCCGCTCGGCCGCCGACAGCGCCTCGTCGGTGGCCGCGGCCGCCCCCTCGGTGGTGAAGTCGGGGACCGCCAGCACGACGGCGGACAGTCCGTGCCGCCGCACCTGCTCCTCCACGATCCGGCGGCGGAAGCCGGTGTGCACGCGGTCCTCGGGACCGCAGACGTAGGCCACGCGCCGATGCCCCAGCGAGGCCAGGTGCCGGACCGCCTCGACCAGCCCCCGTTCCTGGTCGGGGGCCAGCACCGCGGGAACCGGGTCGTCGCGCCAGGGCATGCCGATCAGCACCGAGGGGAGCCCGAGCCGCCGCAGCAGGTCGAACCGGGGGTCGTTGACCAGGCTCTCGGTGAGGATGACGCCGTCGACCCGGCGCTCCTCGGCCAGACGCCGGTAGGCGCGCCGTTCGGCGTCCTCCTCCTCACCCACGATGTGCAGCAGCAGGCCGTAGTCCAGGGGAGCGAGCTCGCGCTCGATGCCAGAGATCAGCACGCCGAAGTGCGGGTCGTAGGACAGGAGGTCGGGGGAACGGCGCGAGACCATGCCGATGGCCCGGGTGCGCGCTCCGCGCAGTGCCACGGCCGCGGCCGAGGGCGACCACTGGAGCTTGTGCACCGCGTCGAGGACCCGCTGGCGGGTGGGTTCGGCGATGCGGCCCTTGTTGTTGACCACCTTCGACACGGCCGAGACCGACACCCCCGCCAGCGCGGCGACGTCGGAGATCGTGGGGCGGCCGGTGGATCCGCGGACGGTCGTCATGGCGCCTCCCGGCCGGACGGGGCGCCGGGGGCTTGCTCGCGCACCAGTGCCGCTCCCTTCGCTGTCGCGGGTTCCCCCGCGCTCGCGCCGCCGTTCCCGGGTGTTGCGGGCCGGGCGGGGCCGGGGCGCGGACAGGGTACCCGTGGGTGTGTGGAGGGCTCCTCGGTCCGTGTCCGGGACGCCCTCAGGAAAACGATGGATCTCGTGTGTCGGCGGACCATACCGCAGAAGAAGCGGTTTTTCCAGGTCTCGACACCCGGCTGGGAAAACGATATACCTACGACGTCAGGCACAGCGCGGGGAGTTGCCGGAAGCGCGGCGCGACTCCGCCGGGCTCACCACTGCCCCGGTCCGCGGGGGCGCGCCACCGTCCGGCCGCCTCCGCGGCCCGGTTCCGCCGGGCGTCGCGGTACACACCCACCCACGAGGAAGCACCCATGAGGATCACCTCCGCCGACGTCATCGTGACGTGTCCGGGACGCAACTACGTCACCCTCAAGATCACCACCGAGGACGGAACCACCGGCCTCGGCGACGCCACCCTGAACGGCCGCGAACTCTCCGTCGCCTCCTACCTGCGCGACCACGTCTGCCCCCTGCTCGTCGGCCGCGACTCCGGCCGGATCAACGACATCTGGCAGTACCTGTACCGCGGCGCCTACTGGCGGCGCGGCCCCGTCACCATGACCGCGATCGCCGCCGTGGACTGCGCCCTGTGGGACATCCTCGGCAAACAGGTCGGCAAGCCCGTCCACCAGCTGCTCGGCGGTGCCGCCCGCGACGGCGTCATGGTCTACGGCCACGCCAGCGGCCAGTCGGTGGACGCCCTCCTGGACTCGGTCGGCGGTTTCCTGGACCAGGGGTACCGGGCGGTGCGCGTGCAGGCCGCCGTCCCGGGCCTGGAGAGCACCTACGGGCTGCACCACCCCGGCACCGGTCACACCTACGAGCCCGCCGACGCGGCCATGCCCACCGACAACGCCTGGCACACCCCCGCCTACCTGGACTTCGCGCCCCGGATGATGGAGGCGGTCCGGGAGAGGTTCGGCTACGGCTTCCACCTGCTGCACGACGTGCACCACCGGCTCTCCCCGCTGGAGGCCGCCCAGCTGGGCAGGGCGCTGGAGCCCTACCGCATGTTCTGGATCGAGGACCCCACCCCGGCCGAGGACCAGGAGGCGTTCCGCACGATCCGCCAGCACACCACGACCCCGCTGGCGGTGGGGGAGGTCTTCAACACGATCTGGGACTGCCAGCACCTGATCACCGAACGGCTCATCGACTACATCCGCATGTCGGTCTCGCACAGCGGGGGCATCACGCACCTGCGCCGGATCTTCGACCTGGCCGACCTGTACGGGGTGCGCACCGGCTCGCACGGCGCGGGGGACCTGTCGCCGGTGTCGTTCGCCGCGGCCCTGCACCTGGACCTGACCGTGCCCAACTTCGGCATCCAGGAGTACATGGGGCATCTGGAGCCCGCGAGCGAGGTGTTCCGGACCTCCTACACCTTCGCGGACGGTTACATGCACCCGGGCGACGCGCCGGGTCTGGGGGTGGAGATCGACGAGGAGGCCGCGGCCCGCTATCCCTACGAGGCCCGGTACCTGCCGGTCAACCGCAGGCTCGACGGCTCCATGCACGACTGGTGAGGCGCGGCGGCGCCGGGCGCGCGGGTGCCCCCGCGCGTGCCCGGCGACCGTGTGCCACCCGGTCGCGGCGGTGCGCCTGGTGGGCGCGGTCCGGCCGGGAGCGCGTTCCGCCGGAGGGCGCGGTCCGGCGCAGG
>NZ_CBDRFA010000071.1:0-43365 GCF_965343085.1 Nocardiopsis synnemataformans
CCCCCCCCCCCCCCCCCCCCCCCCCCCCCCCCCCCCCCCCCCCCCCCCCCCCCCGCCGTTCGGGAACGCCTCCCCGGGCGGCTCCGGACACGGCGGGCAGGGATCAGGGGCGCTCCGCGCCGCCGGGCGCGTCCGCGGCCAGCCACGCGTCCACGAGCCCGTGGATCAGGTCGGCGCGGGTGTCCCGGACCCCGGCGACGACGAGGGCGTACTCCCGCCCGCCCAGCTCCCGGCGCGCGCTCTCGCGGGCCCGCACCACGAGGGGCGTTGCGGTGTCGGCCATGCCGCGCAGCGCCTCGGCGCAGGCCAGCAGCCAGGCGCCGCGCCGCGGTTCCCGCCCGACGACCATCACCGCGAGGGTGTCCAGGACCTCCGCGCACACCGGGCCCAGGCCGTGGTCGGCCAGCCGCCACGCACGCCGGGCGTGCTCCCAGGCCTCCCCGGTGTCACCGGCCTTCCAGGCGACGGTGGTGTACAGGGTCCGCCAGCCCGCCTCCACGTAGACGGGGGAGAACCCGCCCAGGCCCTTGAGGTCCTCACCCGCCCTGTCCAGGACCTCGCGGGCCGCGTCCGGCTCCCCCGCGTCCCGCAGCCACTGGCCCTCGGCCAGGCGCAGCAGCACCATGTGCTCCTTCTCCACGGGCCGCTCGGAGCCGAGGAGCTCCCACAGGTCCTCGCGCGCGGCCTCCAGGTCGCCGAGGTCGGTGAGGACCTGGGCCCGGCGGACGCGGAACACCCAGGCCAGCGCTTCCAGCCCCGAGTCCTCGGCCCTGCGCACGCCGAGGGAGAGCAGGTCACGGCAGCGGTCGAGGTCCTCGAACCGGTACACGTCCACGACCTGGACGAGCGCCTGGCACTCGCCCCAGGTGTCGCCGCACGCGCGGAACTGCTCCAGAGCGGCGTTCGCGCGCTCCGTGGACCGTCCGACGCGCCCGTTGACCGCGTCGAACAGGGACAGCAGCAGTCCCACGAGGGCCCGCATCCACGGGTCGGGCTGGTCGGCCGCGGCGGCGAGGCGTTCGTGGGCGGCGCCGGTGGTTCCCTCCAGCAGCGCCCTGTACACCAGGCCGTAGACGAGCATGTGGTGCTCCTCGGCCCGCTGCCCGGCCTGTTCCAGGACGGCCTCGGCCTCGCGTATACGCTCCAGCACCGCCTCGTGGTCGATGGTCGTGTCGGCCCGCTGGAACAGGCAGCTGGCGTAGGCGGCGGCGCGTCCCTCGGGCACCCGGTCGCCGACCATGTCCAGGACGTCCACGGCCCACTGGTGGAGCTGGCGCCAGGAGCCGCACAGGGTCCAGTACCACTGGGTGCACTCGACCAGGTCCAGGGCCAGTCCGGCGTCGCGCCGCTCGACGGCCCAGCGTACGGCGGCGCCGCAGTTGTCGGCCTCGGCTGCCAGGCGGGCGAGCAGCTCCCCCTGGCGCGGGCCGCGCAGCAGCGGGTCGGCCCAGCGCCACAGGTCGCGGACGTGGCGGGCGTGGGCGTCACGGACGCGCTCCTCCTCCCCGCTGCGCGCCAGGCGTTCGACGGCGTAGGCGCGCACGGTCTCCAGCTGCCGGTAGCGGGGCGGGGTGTCGTCCCGGTCGGGGCTGTCGGCGACCACCAGGGACTTGTCGACCAGGGCGAACAGGACGGTCCACGCGTCGTGGCCGCCGATCTCCCCCTCGGTGCCGGGGTCGGCGCAGACCCGTTCGACGGCCTCCAGGGTGGCTCCCCCGGCGAAGATCGACAGGCGGCGCAGCAGGCGGCGCTCGGGTTCGTCGAGGAGGTCCCAGCTCCAGTCGACGACGGCGCGCAGGGTGCGGTGGCGCGGTAGCGCGGACCGGGCGCCCCCGGTGAGGAGCCGGAAGCGGTCGCGGAGCCGGTCGGCGAGCTGGGCGGTGCTCATGGAGCGCAGGCGCGCGGCGGCCAGCTCCAGGGCCAGCGGCAGGCCGTCCAGCTCCCGGACGACGCGGACGACGTGGGCGACGTTGTCGGGGGTGACGCGAAAGCCCGGGCTCGCGGCGGCGGCGCGTTCGGCGAACAGGATGACCGAGGAGCAGGCGGCGGCCCGGTCCGCGTTGGCGCCCTCGGGCGGCAGGTCCAGGGAGGGGACGGGCAGGAGCTGTTCGCCGGGCACGCCCAGGGGTTCGCGGGAGGTGGCCAGGATCCGCAGGCCGGGGCACCGGGCCAGCAGCGTCGCCACGGTGGGGGCGACCTCCTCGACGACGTGCTCGCAGTTGTCCAGGACGAGGAGGACGGGGCGGTCGCCGACGAAGGAGACCACCCGTTCCAGGAGCGGAACGAGCGCGGCGGGGGCCGTGGGAGCGGCGGAGCGCGCCTGGAGCACGGCGTGCTCGCGCAACTCCAGCGCGGAGGCCAGGGCCTGGGGGATGTCCACCGCCGTCCTGGAGGCGAGTTCGACGAACCAGCCGCCGCGGGAGAGCAGGGAGGGCGCCCGCACGGCCAGCGCGGAGGCGCTCTCGATCGCCAGGCGGGTCTTGCCCGCGCCGCCGGGGCCCAGCAGGGTGACCAGGCGCTCGCGGGTGAGCAGGTCGACGGCGGTGTCCACCTCGGTGTCGCGCGGCACGAAGCTGGTCAGGGTGGCGGGCAGGCGCAGGGGTGGGGGCGGAGCCGGGGGCGGGGCGGAGGGCTCGGCGGAGCGGGGCGCGTCGAGTTCGCCGCGCAGCAGCCTCAGGTGCAGGTCGCGCAGTTGGGGTGAGGGGTCCAGGCCCAGTTCGTCGGCCAGGTGGGAGCGGAAGCGCTCGTAGGCGGCCAGGGCGTCGGCGGTGCGGCCGGTGGCGGCCAGCGCGCGCACCAGGAGCGCGAGGGGACCCTCGCGGTGCGGTTCGCGTCGGCACAGGGCCTCCGCCTCGGGCAGGACCTCGGTGTACAGCCCCAGGTCGGCCAGGGCCCTCAGGCGGTCCTCCAGGGCCGCGCGGCGGGTCTCGGCCAGGCGCAGCGCGGTGTCCTCGGCCAGGCCGTGCGCGGTCAGGTCCGACAGGGCCGGTCCGCGCCATAAGGCGAGGGCCTCACCCAGGTCGCGGGCGGCGTCGGCGGCCCTCCCCCCGGCGAGCCCGGCCCGCCCCCGCCTGACCAGGGACTCGAACTCGGCCAGGTCCACCTGGCCGGGCTCGACCGCCAGCCGGTAGCCCGAGGCGTCCCCGTCGATGCGCGCGCCCTCCCCCAGCACGCGGCGCAGGCGGGAGACCAGGGCCTGGAGGGCGTTGCCCGCCGACGCGGGCGGACTCCCCGCCCAGACGGCGTCGGTGAGCTCGTCGTTGGCGATCCGCTGGCCGGGCCGGAGCAGGAGGAGGGTGAGCAGCGTGCGCAGGCGCGCGCCGCCGATGGCGACGGGCCGCCCGGACGCGTCGTGGACCGTCAGGGGCCCGAGGATGGAGAATCGCACCGACCCATGATCACCGATCGCACGGACGAACGCTCTCCGTTACGGCACCGCCCGCGTCCCGTTCTCGCCGGGCTGAAACCGGCGGGGCGCGGACGGGGGCGCGGGGGCGCGGTCGCGGGTGTCCGCGGCCCGTGGGGGACCGCACGGGCGTGGACGGGAGACCGAACGCCCGCCTGACCGCAGTAAGGTTCGCTGGGGAACGTGTCGTCGGCGCCCGCCCGCGGAGCCGCCCGTTCCCCGCCGGTCCGGCGCCGGGTCTCCTCAGCGCCGCGCCCGCGTCACCGAGATGCTCGCCTCCACGGCCCGAAAAGCAGGAGTCCCATTGTTCCCGGCCCTCCCCTTCCCCCGGACCACCGGTGCACCGCGTACGGCCCGCCCGTCCCCCGGTACGCGCGCGGGCGCGGTGGCGGCCGGGGCCGTCGTGGCCCTGACCACGGGCTGCGGGATCCTCTCCCCCGCGCAGAACGGCGACATGCCCGACGACATCAACGTCACCAGCCCGCTGATGCAGGAGGGCGAACCGCTTCCCGCGGCCTACTCCTGCGAGGGCGCGGCCGAGACCACCGCGGAGGATGAGGGCGACACGGGCGGCTCCGAGGACCCCGAGGAGGCCCAGCAGGCGTACTCGCCGCCGCTGAGCTGGTCGGGGCTTCCCGACGAGGCCGGGTCGATCGCGCTGGTGATGGACGACCCGCAGGTGGCGCAGGTGTTCTGGGTGGTCTACGACCTGGACCCGGAACTGGTCGAGCTGCGCCAGAACACCGTGCCGGCCGACGCCAAGCAGGGCCAGAACAGCATCGGCGGGTCCGCCTACGACCCGCCCTGCCCCGAGCCCGACGAGGCCTACGAGTACCGGTTCACCGTGTACGCCCTCCAGAGCCCGCTGGACCTGCCCGAGGGCGCGACGCTGAGCGCCTCCCTGGAGGCGATCGCGGAGCAGGCCGTCGCCCGCGGTTCGCTGGTCACACGCAGCGAGTGACATAGTTCACCGCGGGCGTTCCCTCCGGATCGGCCCCGGATGACCCGACGGATCCGGGGTCACGGTGATTCCTGGAGGAAGCTCCCGTCGCCCTCTGCACACGGAGCACGACAGCGCATACAGTGGGTCTGTGCCCCCGCCCCATTTCAGATGACCGATACTCGTCCACTCGCCGCGCGGCGCCCTGACCCGAAACCGCACCGGACCGCCTGCGTCCCCCCGCAAGCGCAGGTCGAACCCACCGGATCACCGCGGTCCCCGGAGGTCACCGCCTCCCCTCGACCGGCCTTCTCCTGGCCGGTCACCGGTGCGACCCGGGCGCGGCCGACCTCCCCAAGGTAGTGCGTACACCATGACCGTCACCGTCATCATCATCATCGCCGTCATCGTCGTGCTCGCCGTGCTCGTGCTCCTGCTGCTGGGCATGCGCGCGCTGAGCTCCGGCTCCCGCGAGGACGACTACGACGACGAGTACGAGAACGAGGACGCCGAGGGCGACGACCGCGACGAGGAGCGGCCGCGCGGCCGCGGCCGGGAGCGGGCCCGCGACCGGAGCCGGGGCCGCGACTCCGACCAGGACGAGGACGAGGACGACGGGGAACCTGAGCCGCGCGGACGCGGCCGCCGGTCCCGCCAGGGCGGCGGCGCCAGGGCGGAGCGGCGTCCCCGGGGCAGGCGCAAGCTCGACGCGGACTGGGACGACGATGACGACTCCCTCTCCGACAACGACTTCTGGTCGAGCCTGGGCGAGGACGGCCCGGCCCAGCGGCCCTCCGGGGCACGTGACGGGCGCGGGGACCGGGACTCCGCCGTCACCGTGACCGCGCACGAGTACGAGGACGACGACTACGACGACGGGTACGGGGACTACGAGGACGAGGAGGCGTCCGGGCCTCCCGGAGCCACCACGGTCCTGCCCGCCGCCGGAGGCCGCAGGAGCAGCGACCCCTCCGCGGACCTGGCCATGCTGGCCAGCCTGGGCCAGGGCAGCGCGCCCCAGCCGGTGGAGGACGAGGAGGAGCCGTCGCGGAGCCGGGGCCGCAGGCGGCGCGGGGCCGAACCGCCCGGTGAGGACGAGCGCGCCCTGCCGCCGGGGGCTCCGCCGCTTTCCGCGCTTCCCCCGGCGCGGGATGCCACACCCCCGCAGGGGGTTCCCCAGCCCTCCCAGCCCGCCGCACCGGCGGCCTCGGCCGCCGACGATCCCCTGGGCACCGGTTCGTGGTCGCCCCGCGCCTCCTCCTACTCACCCTCCCCGACCGATCCGCTGGGGTCCTCCGCCGGTGCGCGCGACCCGCTGGGCTCCTCGTCCGGTAACCGCGATCCGCTCGGGTCCTCCTCGGGACGCGACCCGCTCGGCGGGTCCGGCCCCGTCCCGTCCGTGGGAGACCCGTTCCAGGGCCGCTCTTCCTACGACAGCGGGTCGATGAGCCGCTCGGACTACCCGGGGACCGCCGGTGCGCGGGGCACGTCCCCCGGCGACCCGCTCGACCCGACGTTTCGGCCCCCGGCTCCGGCTCCGGCTCCGGCTCCGGCTCCGGACACCAGCACGAGTTCGCCGATATGGTCCAGCATGGACACCGGCGCGCACCAGCGCTCCGAGCTCGGCTTCGGCGGCGGGCAGGGCGGCGCGAGCGACCCCGCCGACCCCCTGACCGGCGGCTACCGGTCGCGGTCGGAGACGTCCCACGACACCGGAACCCACCACCGCTCCCCCTACGACACCGGAGCGCACCAGCGGTCCTCCTACGACACCGGCGCCCACAGCCACGCGGACTACGGCATGCCCGGCACCGGACGACCCGAGTTCGACACCGGCAACCACACCCGCCCCTCCTACGACACCGACTCCTTCAACCGCAACGACTACGACACCGGAACCCACCACCGCTCCCCCTACGACAGCGGGACGCACCAACGCTCCCCCTACGACACCGGCGCCCACAGCCACGCGGACTACGGCATGCCCGGCACCGGACGACCCGAGTTCGACACCGGCAACCACACCCGCCCCTCCTACGACACCGACTCCTTCAACCGCAACGACTACGACACCGGAACCCACCACCGCTCCCCCTACGACACCGGCGGCCACAGCCGTCCGGCCCAGCCGGACCCCAACCCCCCGCTGTGGGGCGGCCAGGAGGACGGCGGCGCCTTCGGGACCCCGGGCGTCCACGGCGTTCCCGGTATGACGGGCCTCCCTGGCGGAACCGGCGGTTCCGGAACCCCGGAGCCGCCGACGCCGTTCGGCCAGGGACCGGTCGGCCAGCCCGGCTACCCGTCCGCGTTCCCCGGTGAGGCTCCCGGGTACCCGCAGGGCCGCTACCCGACGGGCGGCTACCAGGTGGACCAGGTGCGCGGGGACGCCGTCGCGGGCTACGGCGAACAGCCCCCGTTCGGCTACCCGGCCGCGGGCACCGGCGGCTACCCCGGGAACCCGGGCGGCTACCCGCCCGGCGGCCAGCCCCAGCAACCGCGGCAGCCCGGCTACGGCGGTTTCCCGCCCGCGCGGGACTGGCAGTCCGGCGAGGAGGAGCGGCACCCCGGCGGACCGCAGGCACCGGGACCGTACCCGGCCGACTCCCGCGACCCGCATGGCCACGACCGCAACCGTTACGAGGGCGGGTACGAGGACGGCCGCTTCATCTGACCTTCCGGACACCCGCAACACGCGGTAACGACCCTTTCCGGGCCTCAGGCCGCACGAGAGGTACATCACTTCACACCCCGAGGCAGTGGGAGAGCCCACCACCTCGGGGTTTTCTCTGTCCGGATTTGTTCCCAGGCCATGTGAAGACAGGAAAATGGTTACCAAGCGAACAACAGACCGTAACACTCCGTGGCGGAAACTGGCTACAGTTGGTGATGACGAGGGCACCCTCAGGAACGCCCTCTCATCCCGCGTATCCACGCAGACCCCCCGATCCGGACACCGCAGTCCCCGTGCGCCCACGCATCACTTGCCTGGTCCAACCCGAACGGAGTAACCATGCGCAACGACGCCCAGGGAGTCACGCCCGAGAGGCCGCCCACGGCCTCACCCGGGCACCGTCCCGACCGCCACAGGGGGATCGCCGCCGACGTCGGCGCCTCACTGGTGGTCTTCCTGGTCGCCGTCCCCCTGTCCCTGGGGATCGCCGTCGCCTCCGGCGCCCCTCTCATCGCCGGGATCATCGCCGCCGTGGTCGGCGGGATCGTCGCCGGACTCGTCGGCGGGTCCGTGGTCCAGGTCAGCGGCCCCGCCGCCGGTCTGACCATCATCGTCGCCGACCTGATCATGACCTACGGCTGGCGGGTGACCTGCCTGATCACCCTGCTGGCCGGGCTGGTCCAGCTCGCCCTCGGCGCCTTCCGCATCGCCCGGGCGGCCCTGGCCGTCTCCCCCGCCGTGGTGCACGGCATGCTCGCCGGGGTCGGCGTCACCATCGCCCTGGCCCAGCTGCACGTGGTCCTGGGCGGCGAACCGCAGAGCTCGGCGATGGCCAACATCGCCGACCTGCCCCACCAGATCGCCAACAACCACACCCCGGCCGTCGCGGTCGGCGTCATCACCATCGCGATCATGTTCACCTGGAACAGGCTGCCCTCCCTCGGGCGGCTGCGGCCCGCCGTGGTGCCCGCCGCGCTGGTCGCCGTGGCCACCGCGACCCTCATCTCCACCACGAGCGGCTGGCAGGTGCAGACCGTCGCCCTGCCCGACTCCCTCGCCGACGCCTGGAACGGCCCGATGCTGCCCGAGGCCGGACAGTGGGACGGCATCGCCCTGAGCGTGGCCGCCGTGGCCATGGTCGCCAGCGTCGAGTCCCTGCTCGCCGCGATCGCCGTGGACCGCATGCACAGCGGCCGCCGGGTGATACTCAACCGCGAGCTGTGCGGCCAGGGCGCGGCCAACACCCTCAGCGGCGCCCTGGGCGGGCTGCCGGTGGCCGGTGTGATCGTGCGCAGCACCACCAACGTACGCGCCGGGGCGCGCAGCCCGCTCTCGACCATCCTGCACGGCGTGTGGATCCTGCTGTTCGTCGCCCTGTTCGCGCACGTGGTCGAGCTGATCCCGATGCCCGCGCTCGCGGCGCTGCTGGTGTTCATCGGCGTGCAGATGGTCTCGGTCGCCCACCTGCGCGACCTGCGCCGCCACCACGAGGCCAGCGTCTACCTGGTGACCCTGTTCGGCGTGGTGTTCCTGGGACTCCTGGAGGGCGTGTTCATCGGCTTCGGGCTGGCCATGATCGTCTCCCTGCGCAGGCTCACCAAGCTGACCGTGACCACCGAGGAGCGCGACGACCGGGTGCACATCACCGTGCACGGCTCGCTCACCTTCCTGGGCGTGCCCCGGCTGGCGCACGTGCTGCGCACCGTCCCCTCGGGATCCCGGGTCGACCTGGACCTGCACGTGGACTTCATGGACCACGCCGCCTTCGAGGCCATCCACGCCTGGCGGGTGGACCACGAGCGCACCGGCGGCAACGTCGACATCGACGAGGTGCACGAGAAGTGGTACACGCGCAGCTCCACGCGGTCGGCGCCGGCCGCCAAGACCGCGCCCGGCGGCCTGGCCCGCGGGTGGGCCCCCTGGGGGATGCGCGGTGACGGCGACCGCGGGGTGAACGCGCTGGGCCTGCTGGCGGCCGGTGCCCGCGAGTACCACGCCAGCACCACCGACCGGATGCGGTCGGTGATGAGCCGTCTGTCGCACGGCCAGAACCCGACCGCGCTGTTCGTCACCTGCGCCGACTCACGCGTGGTGCCCAACCTCATCACCGCGAGCGGACCCGGCGATCTGTTCACCGTGCGCAACCTCGGCAACCTGGTGCCGCCGCGCGACGCCCCCGACAACGGGTCGGTGGGAGCGGCGATCGAGTACGCGGTGAACGTGCTGCGGGTGCCCTCGATCGTGGTGTGCGGCCACTCCCACTGCGGCGCGATGCAGGCCCTGCTGGAGAAGGCCCACCTGGAGGCGGACGAGGCGGCGTCGCACATGCGCCGCTGGCTGTCCAACGGCTCGGAGAGCCTGGTGCGGGTGGGCGAGGAGTCGGGCGCCCTGGCGGGCCTGCCCACGTCGGAGGCGCTGCGCCGCCTGGCGCAGGCCAACGTGGAGGCGCAGATCGGCAACCTCATGAGCTACCCGGTGGTGCGCGAACGGGCGGAGGCGGGCGAGCTGACACTGACGGGGATGTACTACGACCTGGAGACGGCGAGGGTGCACCTTCTGGACGCCGAGACGGGGGAGTTCGCCCCCGTGCGGGGCGTCCAGGACGTGAACGACCCCGTGCCCCACACGAGGCCGGATGCGGACCACGGGGATCAGCTGGTGGAGGAGTCCTCGTCGGGCGCGTCGTCGCGTCCGTCCTGCTGAACGCCTGAGGCCTGGTAGGAGGCGAGCAGGACGATCACCACGATGGCCAGGACCGGCAGACCGAAGAGAGCCACCCAGAAGGCGGTGGAGTCGAACAAGAGTCACCCATTCCCGTGAACGCGGATGCCCGCTGGGCCCGACCCCGGATGTCGGCCCACGGGCGTACGCGCTCCGGAGCTCGCCCGGGATAGGGAGCGCAGGGGCCAATCTATCGGTGTGCACGGGCACGGGGCCATCACCGGCGGGCTGTAGGACTGTACCCGTGCGCCGGGAGCGGTCCCCGGTCCTGTCCGAGGAGGGCCGTGTCCGGACGGGCGCGGCCCCCGGCACGCCGCTCGGGGCCCCCACCCGCCGGAACGCCACGGGTGGGACCGCACCGTCCCGGCTCATACGGGGGCCGGGCACGGGGAACCAACCTGCTCCTGCGGTCCGGTTGACCTCTGGGAGCAAACGGAGAGCGAACACGGCCGTCTCCCCCGCGCGGAGCGCCTGCTCAGGGAGGTGTGTGAGGGGAGTCGGCCGGTAAGCCGGATTCTGTCGGTTCCGAGGAACCGGGCGGCCATCCATCTGGGACCGCCGTTGCCGACGGCCTCGGTGCGGTCTACCCGCGGACTCGGGCGGGCCGCCCTCGAACATCCGCGCGGGAACCCGGAGGTTCCCTTTTTGACCTTGCTCCGGGTGGGGTTTACCGAGCCGACCGGATCACTCCGGCCGCTGGTGGTCTCTTACACCACCGTTTCACCCTTACCACCGCGAGCGGTGGCGGTCTGCTTTCTGTGGCACTGTCCCGCGGGTCACCCCGGGTCGGTGTTACCGACCACCCTGCCCTGTGGAGTCCGGACTTTCCTCGAACACGCGCACCAGGCGCGGTCCGCGGCCGCCTGGCCGACTCCCCTCGCCGCCCATTCTACGCCCGCCGCAGCGACCCCGTTCCTCCTCGAACCCTCACACCAGATGGGCGGTGTCGTTGAGGGAGCGCACCACCATGGGACCGTCGGCGAACACGTCCACCTCGGTCAGGCACGCGGTGTCCAGGTGCATCCGGTACAGCGCCTCCACCGGGGCGAGCAGGGCCTGCTGCACCACCGCCTTGATGGGGGTCACGTGGGTGACCACCAGGACGGTGCGCCCCCGGTGCCGCTCGACCAGGGCCCGGCGGGCGGCGGCCACCCTGCGGGAGGCCGCGGCGAAGCTCTCCCCGCCGGGCGGCGCCGTCTCCGGATCGGCCAGCCACCGGTCCACCTCGGCCGGGGCCTGCGCCCGCGCCTCGGCGAACGTCATCCCCTCCCAGGCCCCGAAGTCGGTCTCGACGAACCCCTCGTCGATCTCCACCGGCAGCCCGAGCGCCTCGGCGGCGTGGGCCGCGGTGTCCCTGGTGCGCCGCAGCGGCGAGGACACCACCGCGCCGAACGGCCGCGGGGCCAGGCGGCACGCGGCCGCCTTGGCCTGCGCGTGCCCGTCCTCGGTCAGCGGGATGTCGCCCCGGCCCGCGAAACGGCGCTCCACCGACAGCGGCGTCTGCCCGTGCCGCAGCAGGACGAGCCGGGTCGGTGCGGTGTCGGGCGGCGCCCCCCAGCCGGTGCTCACCGCTCGGTCCGGCCGCCCAGAC
The DNA here is from genome assembly GCF_965343085.1 of Nocardiopsis synnemataformans. Classification (NCBI taxonomy): domain Bacteria; kingdom Bacillati; phylum Actinomycetota; class Actinomycetes; order Streptosporangiales; family Nocardiopsidaceae; genus Nocardiopsis; species Nocardiopsis synnemataformans. The sequence goes on from NZ_CBDRFA010000071.1 coordinate 11,330, forward strand.
CCGACTCCTCGGTGCGGACCAGGATGCGGCGGCAGTCCTCGCAGCGCACGACCTCGTCGGCGGCCTGGGCGCGGATCTCGTTGAGTTCGACGGTGCTCAGCGCGAGCTTGCAGCCTCCGCAGCGGCCGTAGCGCAGCGGCGCCGCGCCCACGCCGTCGTACTGGGCGCGCATCTTGTCGTAGAGGGCGAGCAGGTCGGCGGGGATCTCCTCGGCCACGCGCTCACGGTCCTGGGTGGCCCGGGTGCGGTCCCACTGGATTCCGGCGGCGGCGGTGTCTCGGCGGGCCACCATCTCGGTGTACTCGGCCACGACGCGCTCGCGCTCGGCGGTCAGGCGGGCCACCTCGGCGTTGAGCTCCTCGGCGCGCTCCATCACCTCCAGGACGATCTCCTCCAGCTCGGCCTGGCGGCGGCCCAGAGAGGTGATCTCCGACTGGAGGTTCTGTAGTTCCTTGGCGTTGGTGATCTGCCCGGACTCCAGGCGCGTGGCGTCCCGGTCGGCGCGCGTGCGCACCTGGTCGACGTCGCTCTCGGCCTTGCGCTGCTGGCGTTCGACGTCGGATACCCCGGTCTGGGCGGTGATCAGCTCGCTGTCGATCTGGTCCACCCGCTCCTTGAGCCGGGCCGCCTCGGCGACCTCGGGCAGGGTACGCGCGCGGTGGTCCAGGCGCTGGAGGTCGGTGTCCAGGTCCTGGAGGGTGAGGAGTCTGGCCTGTGCGGCGGGTTCGGCTTTCACGTGTGACGTCTCCTGTGATGGCTGGGGAAGGCGAGTACGCCGCCCGCGCTCTACTCTGTCCAGTTTGGTCGGCGACCCTGCGGGGCCTGTGGGCTCTCTCAGACGTGTGAGACGGCCTGTGACCAGGCGTCCGTGACCGTCGTCGAGACACGGACCTCCACGTTAGCCCCATCCGGGCCACCCGCGCGCCCGAGTGCGTCGACCAGGTGGCGCGCACCGTCGGCCAGCCAGGGCCACTCGCTGGCGAAGTGGGCGGTGTCGACCAGGGCGGGACCGCCCGGGTTCTCCACGAACTCCGAGGCGGGGTGGTGGCGCAGATCGGAGGTGACGAACACGTCCACGTCGGCGGCCCGGGCCGCGCCGAGCAGGGAGTCCCCGGCTCCCCCGGACACCGCGACCGTGCTCACGAGGCGGTCCACGTCCCCCGCCACACGGATCCCGGCGGCGGTGGCGGGCAGCCCGCGGGCCACCTGCTCGGCGAACTCGCGCAGGAGCACCGGCCGTTCCAGGGCACCGATCCGGCCGATGCCGCGGCGCCCCTCGGGGTCGGTGGCGTCGGGGTCCAGGGGCCGCAGCGGCCCGGTGAGACCGACCGCGCGGGCCAGCGCGTCGGACACCCCGGGTGAGGCGGTGTCGGCGTTGGTGTGCGCGGTGTACAGGGCGGTCCCCGACCGGATGAGCCGGTGCACGATCCGTCCCTTGGGGGTGTTGGCGGCCACGCTGGTGACACCGCGCAGCATCAGCGGGTGGTGGGTGATGACCAGGTCGGCGCCCCAGTTCAGAGCCTCGTCAACGACCGCGTCGACCGGGTCGACGGCGAACAGGACCCGCGCGACCGGCTGCGCGGGATCGCCCGCCACCAGCCCGACCGCGTCCCAGGAGGCGGCCCACGCGGGCGGATAGACCCGCTCGAAGGCGGCGGTCACGTCGGACAGGGTCAGGTGCGCGGAATCGGTGTTCACGGCCCCGACCCTAGCGCTCCTCCGGCCGGTCGTGGTTCACAGCCGACCGTGGTTCACAGCCGGTCGTGGTTCACGGAAGGGCCAGGCGCGCGCCGATCCCCCGCAGGCGTTCGACGACCTCGGGCGGGGCCTCCAGGGCGCAGGGGACGCCGAGGGCCAAGGCCGCCGCCGTGTACTGGCACACCAGGTCGAGGGAGTCGGCGCTGATCCGGATCCGGCAGCGGTGACCGTCCAGCGGCTCGACCCGGCCGGGCAGGGGGCCGTGGAAGCGGGTGTGGAAGGCCTCGGCGGGCATCTCCAGGGTGAGGTGCGCGGTGTGGCTGTAGACGCCCGCGGCGAAGAGGCGGGTGAGGAAGGCCGCAGGGTCGGGCGCGGGCAGCGGCCTCGGCTCGAACCGCCGGTGGGTGGGCCGCGGGCCGCTGACGCGGTCCACCCGGAAGGTGCGCCAGTCGGCGCGGTCGGTGTCGTGCGCGATCAGGTACCAGTGCCCGCCGTGGGAGACCAGGTGGTGCGGCTCGACCCGGCGTTCGCGGGCGTTGCCCTCCCGGTCGCGGTAGTCGAAGTCGGTGACGGCGAGGTCGCGGCAGGAGGAGGCCAGCACCCCCAGGACGGAGGGGTCCACACCGGGGACGTCGGGGTGGGGCACCGCGCTGGTGGCGCCGCCCACGGCGGCCAGCCGCGGGCGCAGGCGGGCGGGCAGGACGCGTTCGAGCTTGGCCAGGGCGCGCAGCGCGCTGTCCTGGACCCCGGTGACGGTGACCAGGCCCAGGGCGATCGCGACGGCCTCCTCGTCGTCCAGCAGCAGCGGGGGCAGGTCCCTTCCGGAGGCCAGGCGGTAGCCGCCCGCCACTCCGGGCCTGCCCTCCACCTGGTAGTCGAGCCCGCGCAGCCGTTCGACGTCGCGGCGCAGGGTGCGGGCGCTGACGCCGAGCCGCTCGGTGAGCTCCGCGCCGCTCCACTCGCGCCGGACCTGGAGCAGCGACAGCAGCCGCAGCAGCCGCTGTGGCATCTCCCCGCGTACGGATTCGCCCATGGACGCAGACTGCCAGAGATCGCGGCCATGTTGTGACCGCATGGGTTCCTACGGTGGCCGACATGGACGAGACCACGAGCGCCAAGAGCGCCAAGAGCACGACGAGCGACACGGACACGCTGGGGGACCTGGCCGGACGGGTGAGCGGGCCGGTGCACGCGCCCGGGACCGACGCCTACGACGAGGCCCGCACCGGAATGCAGCTGCTGGACCGACACCGGCCCGACGCCGTGGTGGAGGCGGTCGACGCCCAGGACGTGCGCGCCGCCGTGGCCTGGGCCTCGGAGCGGGGACTGCGGGTGTCGGCACAGCTCACCGGGCACGGACTCGGCGCGGGCATGGTGGGTGGCGTCCTCGTCGTCACCCGCCGCCTGAACGGAGTGCGGGTGGACCCCGGCCGGAGCACGGCGTGGGTGGAGGCCGGGGCCACCTGGCGGACGGTGACCGACGCGGCAGCCGAGCACGGACTGGCGCCCCTGTCGGGCAGCTCACCGGGGGTGGGCGCGGTCTCCTACACGCTCGGCGGCGGCGTGGGGCTGCTGGCCCGCCGGTACGGGTTCGCCGCCGACCACGTGCGGCGCGTGGACCTGGTCACCGCTGGCGGCCGCCTGCGGCAGATCACCAAGGACAGCGACCCGGACCTGTTCTGGGCGGTGCGCGGCGGCGGCGCGGGCGCGTTCGGCGTGGTCACCGGCATGGAGATCGACCTGTTCCCGGTCGCGCGGATCTACGGCGGAAGCCTGCTCCTGGACGCCGGAACCGAACCGGGCGCACTGGAGGCCTGGCGGCGGTGGGCCGAGACGGTGCCCGAGGAGATGACCTCGGGGACCTCCGTGATGGTCTACCCGGATGTGGAGGGCGTGCCCGAGCCGATGCGCGGGCGCCAGGTGGCCCAGGTGTCGGTGGCCTGGTCGGGCCCCGTGGAAGAGGGAGCGAAGGCGGTGGAGCCGCTGCGCTCGGCCGCCCCTGTGCTGGCGGACACCCTGCGCGAACTGCCCTACGGCGAGTCGGGCGCGGTCTTCGACGAGCACCACGACCAGGCGGGTTTCCGCGGCCGCAGCGTGCTGGTGGACCGGCTGGACGGGGAGGCGCTGGCCGAGCTGGCCCGGATGACGGGCGAGGCGCCGTTCTTCTGCGTGGTCTGGCTGCGCCACCTGGGCGGGGCGCTGGCCCGGGAGCCACGGGTGGCCAACGCGGTCGGGCACCGAGGCGCCGCCTACGCGCTGACGGTCCTGACCTTCGCCGAGGCCGAGGACACCGAGGGGATGCGCGACCTGCGCGAGCGGGCCGCGGCGCTGTTCGAGCCGCACGCGGTGGGCCGCTCGTTCACACTGGGCTTCGGGCCGATGGACGAGGCCGAGGTCCGCGAGACCTTCGACGAGCGCGACCACGCGCGGCTCGCCCGGGTCAAGGCCGAATACGACCCGCACGCGATGTTCCACTCCAACCGCCCGATCCCGCCCGGGGGCTGGTGACCGGGGCGGAACCCGCACCGGACCCGCCGTCGGGAGCGGTGAGCGCTCCCGACGGCTCCGGCCGCGCGGTGCCGCGGACCCGCGGAGCGGAGACGGACGGCTCCGGTACGCCCAGCCGTCGCGGCCGGACGGGGCGGCGACCGCCCTCGCCGCCCCGTCCCGAGTGGGCGGACCGGTGTGAGCACCGGCACGGACCCGCTGCTCCGACCGGCCCCTAAGCTTGTTGGGCTATGGAGAAGAGTGAGCAGCAGCGGCCCCCGTCCCCGGTCGGCGCACACGTCCCGGTCGCGGGCGGCATGGCCGACAAGGGCCTGGCCTACGCCGAGGAGATCGGTGCCGAGACCGTCCAGGTCTTCGTGTCCAACCCGCGCGGGTGGGCTACCAACGGGGGCGACCCCGCGCAGGACGCGCGGATGCGCGAGCGCACCGACCTGCCCGTGTTCGTGCACGCCCCGTACCTGATCAACCTGGGCACCCCCAGCGAGGAGACCGCCGAGAAGTCGGTGCGCTCCCTGGAGCACGCGCTGCGCCGGTCGTCCCAGATCGACGCGCTGGGCGTGGTCGTGCACACCGGCTCGGCCGTCTCCGGCGGACGCGAGGTCGGCCTGTCGCGCACCCGCGAACGGCTGATGCCGCTGCTGGAGAGGCTGGGCGAGGACGTGCCGCCGGTGCTGCTGGAGCCGATGGCCGGCCAGGGCCAGGTACTGTGCGCGACCATCGACGACCTGGCCGCCTACCTGGAGGTGCTGGAGTGGCACCCGCGCGTGGGCGTGTGCCTGGACACCGCGCACATGTTCGCCGCCGGACACGACATCTCCACGGTGGAGGGCATGCGCGCGGCCCTGGACCGCTTCGGCGAGGCGGTCGGCGCCGACCGGCTGAAGATCGTGCACTGCAACGACTCCAAGGCCGCCTGCGGCAGCTGCAAGGACCGGCACGAGAACATCGGCGCCGGGCACATCGGCGCGGAGCCGTTCGGTGAGCTGTTCCGCCACCCGGTGAGCGCCGGGGTGCCGCTGATCCTGGAGACCCCCGGCCCGGCCGGCCCGCACACCGCCGACGTGGCCGCGCTCAAGAAGCTGCGTGAGGCCTGACCACCGCCGGAGCGGTCAGGCCTCCTCGGCGGTCCTGTCCGACCTGCCCTCGGCCTCGGGCAGGATCGGGAAGACGGCGGTGTCCACCTGGACGGAGTCGGTGTCGGGGTGGCTCTCGGGGGTCCGCCCCTGGAAGCGCCTCCCCCAGGAGCGGAGGAAGTCGTTGAGCGCGTCGGCGAACTCGGCCGCCTCCTCCGGGGTCATCCGGGCGTGGCTCGTGGAGTCGTTGGCGGCGTCCTTCCAGCGCCGTACCGCGGGCAGGTCCGGGCTGTCACGGACCAGCGCGGTCCAGTCCGCGAACCGTTTCTGCTTCTGCTGGTAGAGACGGCCGAGGACGGTTCGGGCAGCGACCCGGGTCTCGGGGTTGCTGAGGAACTCGTGCCCCGACATGCTCCAGCCGCCGGGCCGCAACCGCCACCAGCGCTCGCGTCCGCCCGTGCGCCCGGGTTCGTTGTCGATGAACCCGTAACGCGACAGCTGGCGCAGGTGGTAGCTGGTGGCGCCGCTGCTCTCCCCCAGGCGCTGGCCCAGGATGGTGGCGGTGGCCGGGCCGTTGAGCCTGAGCTCGTCCAGCAGGCGGGCGCGCAGGGGGTGGGCCAGGCCCCGCAGGGCCTGGGCGCTGACCCGCATCTGCTCATGGGAGTCGGAGGGGACGTCGGCGTCGTCGTCGGTCATGGACCTCACCGTACTGGGAGAACCTCTTCGCAAACAGTGCGCTGCAAAGGTCTCTTTGCGGCATGGACGGAGGTGCGACGGAACCCGGGACGGGATCAGCGGCCGCCAGCGGCGGACGCGGTGGCCTCGTCGGACAGTCGCGCGCACTCGGCGACGGCCCTGCGGAAGACCAGCGGCGTGACCACCATGATCAGCCCGCCGACCAGGAAGGGCAGGGCGAGGTCGACCCGGCCCAGCAGACCGCCGAGCAGCGCGCCGACCGGTGACAGTCCCCAGCCGACCATGCGGAAGGCGGCGGCCGCCCGACCGCGCAGGTGGGAGGGGACCACGGCCTGGAAGAACAGGGAACCGGACACGTTGGTCACCGTCATGCACAGACCCAGCACGCCCCAGGCGAGGGCGGCGCCCCAGACGTTGGGCACCAGGCCCACCGCCAACAGGCACGCCCCCATCCCCAGGTAGCCGCCCATCATGGCCGTCCTGCGGCCGAGGCCAGCGACGAGCCGGGAGGCCAGCACCGCCCCCAGGACGCCTCCGACCGCGATCGACGCCAGGAAGAGCCCGTACAGGGCCGCGGGAACGCCCAGCACGTCCTGGGCGTAGAGGACCAGCACCGAGGTGGCCATCTGGATGCCGATCATCATTCCGGCGTTGTTGAACGCCAGGCCCCGTGTCAGTGGCTGTCCGAAGACGTAGGCGAAGCCCTCCCGCAAGGAGCGCAGCACGTCCCGGCCGGACTCCGCGCCCTCACCGCTCTCCGTGGCGTCGGTGGGCTCGGCCGGGTCGGGAACGCGCCGCAGCATGAGGGCGACGGTCACCACGAGCACGGCGCACAGGGCGTAGGACAGAGCCGTCCCGGCCACGGGCAGGGCGGCGGCGACCGCGAAGAGCACACCGGCGACGGGGGTGGCCACACAGTCCTGGGCGACCAGGCGACCGCCCTCCAGCCTGCTGTTGGCGCGGTCCAGCAGGCGGCCGGGCACGATCCGCGACACGGTGATCCGGGTGACGGGGTCGGTGACCGTCTCGCAGCAGACCACCACGAAGATCGTGACGTACAGGGCCCAGAGGGTGGCGCCTCCGGTGGCGATCAGCACGGCCAGGGCGGTGACGGCGACCGCGGCGACCGTACTGGAGACCGTCATGGCACGGAGGCGGTCGACCCGGTCCAGCAGCACGCCCGAGAACGGCGCGACGAGCAGCCAGGGCAGGAACCGCGCCGCCACCAGGCCGGAGACGGCGAGCGGGTCGTGGGTCAGGGTGGCGGCGATGAGCGGCAGCGCGGTGGCGAGCATGCCGTCGCCGAGGTTGGTGAGGGCGCCGGCCGCCCAGAAGCGGTGGAAGGTCCCGCCGAGGCGGTCGGTGCTCGGCGGTGGGGCGGGACGGGGGACAGCGGCTGTCATGCGGTTCCTCCAGGGCTCGGAATACCCCCCACCGTAAGCCAAAGGTTTCTTTGCAAAGATAAGCATGCAAACTTTTCTTTGTCATACTTTCCGGGGCCGTCCGCTCACGCAGAGGAGCCCGGAGGAAGGCCGCCGTCCCCCCGCGTCCACAGGCGCGTCATAGGCGACAATGGGGAGGACGCCCCAGGAACGGGGCGGGCCCCGGCTCAAGGAATGAGGTGTCGCCGGATGGATCCGGTCTCCATGGTCTTCGGAGCCACCATCGCTCTCGGCGGGTTCCTGTTCGGCCGCCTACTGACCAAACGCCAGACGCGGGAGGCGCTCGACCAGCAGCGCAGGCAGGAACAGGCCAGAGCCCTGGGCTCACCGCAGAACCCCCAGCCCCTCTGCGGCTGCGGCCACCACCTGGTCTTCCACGACCAGCAGACCAAGAGGTGCCAGACCCAGGTGGTCATCCCCGGCCGCTGGACCGGACAGGCCAGCTCCACCTACCGCCAGTGCATGTGCCAGGGCTACCGGGGTCCCCTCCCCCTCGACGAGTACTACGCCCCCGACTACCTCAACGAGACCGACGGCTGACCCGGCACGGGCGCGTCCCGTGCCCGTCGGCGGGAGTCACGGCGCGGTTGTCCACAGGCGGTGACGGGGGCTGGCGCCGACCGGCCCCTTCCGCTTTCCTGGAAGCGGGGAACCCGGGCGCCGCCACCCCCGGGTTCCCTCACCCCGACCGTCTCCGACCGCCTCCCCTCGCCTCCGACCGCAGAGACCGGCCCCGCGCACGGGGACCGCTCCGCCCCGTTCTTTGCGAAGCCGCCCCGCCGAAGACCCCGCGTCGCGTCCGCCGCTCCCCGCGCGGGAGCCAGCGTGAGAGCGCGTGCGAGAGCACCGCCACAGTGCGCGAACCTGGGACACGGGGCCAACGGGATGACAATGTCCTTCCCCGCCACCAGAATGTCCCCGCACCGAACAGCCAGAGAGTGGACGTTTAACCAGTGACGACGCCTGTGACACCCACGATCGACCAGCGCATCGCCGAGGAACTCGGAGTGGGCGCGCACCAGGTCACCGCCACCGTCGGCCTGCTTGACAGCGGATCGACCGTGCCCTTCATCGCCCGCTACCGCAAGGAGGTCACCGGCGCGCTGGACGACGCCCAGCTGCGCGCCCTGGAGGAGCGCCTGCGCTACCTGCGTGAACTGGCCGAACGCCGGACCGCGATCCTGGAGTCGATCCGCTCCCAGGGCAAGCTGGACGAGGCGCTGGAGGCCAGCATCCACGCGGCCGACTCCAAGGCCCGCCTGGAGGACATCTACCTTCCCTACAAGCCCAAACGGCGCACCAAGGCCCAGATCGCCCGCGAGGCGGGGCTCGAACCGCTGGCCGAGGGACTGCTGGCCGACCCCACCCAGGACCCCCAGGAGGTGGCCGCGGCCTACGTCGACCCCGACAGGGAGGTGGCCGACGTCAAGGCAGCCCTGGACGGGGCCCGCGCCATCCTGGTGGAGCGCTTCGTCGAGGACGCCGACCTCACCGGCGTCCTGCGCGAGCGGCTGTGGGAGAGGGGCCGCCTGGGCTCGACCGTGCGCGAGGGCAAGGAGGAGGCGGGCGCCAAGTTCGCCGACTACTTCGCGTTCTCCGAGCCGCTCACCGAGCTGCCCTCCCACCGCGTGCTGGCCATGTACCGGGGCGAGAAGGAGGAGGTCCTCACCCTCACCCTGGAGCCGGAGGACGCCCCGGCCGAGAACCCCGACGGCACCACGCCCCGCAGCACCTACGAGAACGCCATCGCCCACCACTTCGGGATCGTGGACCGCGGCCGCCCCGCCGACCGCTGGCTCCAGGACACCGTGCGCTGGGGCTGGCGCACCCGCATCCTGGTGCGGCTGGACATCGACGTGCGCATGCGGCTGTGGCAGCGGGCCGAGGACGACGGCGTGAACGTGTTCGCCGCCAACCTGCGCGACCTGCTGCTGGCGGCCCCCGCCGGAAGCCGCGCCACCCTGGGCCTGGACCCGGGCCTGCGCACCGGCGTCAAGGTCGCGGTCACCGACGCCACCGGCAAGGTCGTGGCCACCGACACGGTGTTCCCGCACGCGCCCCGCCGCGACTGGGACGGCGCCATCCACGGCCTGGCCAGGCTGTGCGCCGCCCACGGCGTGGAACTGGTCGCGATCGGCAACGGCACCGCCTCCCGCGAGACCGACAAGCTCGCCGCCGACCTGATCAAGCTCCACCCCGAGCTCAAGCTCACCAAGGTGATGGTGTCGGAGGCGGGCGCGTCGGTGTACTCGGCCTCGGCCTACGCCTCCGAGGAGCTGCCGGACCTGGACGTGTCGCTGCGCGGCGCCGCCTCCATCGCCCGCCGCCTCCAGGACCCGCTGGCCGAGCTGGTCAAGATCGACCCCAAGTCGATCGGGGTCGGCCAGTACCAGCACGACCTGGCCGAGACCAAGCTGTCGCGCTCCCTGGACGCGGTCGTCGAGGACTGCGTGAACGGCGTGGGCGTGGACGTCAACACCGCGTCGGTGCCGCTGCTGACCCGGGTGTCGGGCGTGACCTCCACCCTGGCGCGCAACATCGTCGCGCACCGCGACGCCAACGGCCCCTTCCGCACCCGCGAGGCGCTGCGCTCGGTGCCGCGCCTGGGCCCGAAGGCCTTCGAACAGTGCGCGGGCTTCCTGCGCGTGCCCGGCGGCGACGACCCGCTGGACGCCTCGGCGGTGCACCCGGAGGCCTACCCGGTGGTACGGCGCATCCTGGACCGGGTGGGGGCCGACCTGCCGTCGCTGATCGGCAACAAGGACCTGCTGTCGCGGGTGCGCCCCCAGGAGTTCGTGGACGACACCTTCGGCCTGCCCACGGTCACCGACATCCTCGCCGAGCTGGACAAGCCCGGCCGGGACCCGCGCCCCGCCTTCACCACCGCCACCTTCAAGGAGGGCGTGGAGAAGCTCCAGGACCTGGCCCCGGGCATGCTCCTGGAGGGCGTGGTCACCAACGTGGCGGCGTTCGGCGCGTTCGTGGACGTGGGCGTGCACCAGGACGGCCTGGTGCACGTGTCGGCGCTGTCGTACAAGTTCGTGGAGGACCCGCGCGACGTGGTCAAGCCGGGCGACATCGTGAAGGTCAAGGTCCAGGACGTCGACATCCCGCGCAAGCGCATCTCCCTGACCATGCGCCTGGACGACGAGGCCCCCGCACGGGGCGGCCGCGAGGAGCGCGGCGGCAACGGCGACCGCGGCGGCAACGACCGCCGCCGGGGCAACGGCGGCGGTGGCGGCGGCGGTCGTCGGAGCAACGGCAACGGCGGCGGTAACGGACGCGGCCGGGACAACCGTGAGGGCGCCACCCCGCAGGGCGCGATGGCCGAGGCGCTGCGCCGCGCCGGTCTGGGCAAGTAGCCCCCCGCGGACCCGGGTCCCGGCGGTGACGCACCGCCGGGACCCTCAAAGCCGCAGGCCGGTCCCCGCCCGGCTCAGACGCAGTCCCGCGGGATCACCGAGGTGTAGATCTTCGTGGCCACGCGCCTCGTGCCCTCGTAGGCGTCGAGCGTCGCGTGCAGGTGGAAGTCGGTCGCCGTGGACGTGAGCACCGTGTGGGTCCTGGTCCGCACGGACCAGTCGCCGCGGGCGAAGCCCATCGTCCACACCGCCTCGCCCCGGACCGAGCCGGGGTCGTCGCCGACCCGGCTGTAGCACTCCTGCGCGCGGCGGGTCACCTCCAGGCCGATGCCGTCGAAGCGCACCGTCCCCAGGTCCTTGACCACGTCCAGCGCGGCCCCGTAGCGCACGAGGTCCTGGGTCAGGTCCCACCGCTCCTCGCCCGGAACGATCCGGGTCGTCTCGATCGGGGCGGTGCCCTCGGGCTCGCCGAAGGACGCCACCTCCCGCCCGTCGCCGCCTTCGACCGGACGCACCGGAAGCAGTACGCGGGTGTGCTCCCCCTGGAACAGGGAGAGGGTCACCGGCTCGGGCGAGGGCCACACGAGCGGCCAGTAGGAGGTGGAGACCGAGATCCGCACCCGGTGCCCGGCCGGGAAGGCCTGGGCCACACCGTTGAGGGGGACCGACACGCGGTACCTGCGCCCGGGCACGAGCTTGCGCGGCCTCTCGTGGCCGCTGGCGTGGGTGAGGTTGAGCAGCCCGTAGGTCACCCGCGTGGCCTGCCCCTTGGGCGTGACGTCGCACAGCCGCACCGCGACCATCGCGTCGGGCCGGTCCACGGCCAGTTCGAGCTCGACCACCGCGGAGCCCAGGATCTCCAACCGCTGGGGAAGCGGCACACTGTCGAAGACGATCGACCCGCCGTCGTCCTCGCGCTGGTCGTAGGGCAGGTCCGGAGGAGCGTTGTACGAACACCACTTGCCCGCGTGCTGTCCGGTGGACAGCGGGGAGGACAGGGTCAGGACGTCCTCCCTCCCCGAGGGCTCCCCCTCCGCGAGCACGCGGCCCGCACCCAGGTCGCGCGGTACCAACACGACGTCGGGCGAGGGCCACTCCCGCTCACCGACCCAGCGCCCCGGCCGCGCCTCGTAGGCGGTGGAGGGCGCCACGCTCTCCTGCATCCAGGCCCGCAGGACGGGTGCGTCCATCACGTCGTTGTCCACGCCCTTGAGCCAGCGGTCCCACCAGCGCACCATCTCCTGGAGGAAGCCGATGGCGGGGCCGGGCTGGCCCAGGTGCGGGTACTTGTGCGACCAGGGGCCCAGCAGCCCCAAACGGGGAACGCTCAGCCCCGCCAGCAGCCGGAAGACCGAGTTGGAGTAACCGTCCGCCCAGCCGCTGACGGCCATGACGGGCACCTCGATCGCGTCCAGGTCCTCGGCCACCGAACCGTGCCTCCAGTACGCGTCCCGGTGCTGGTGGCGCAGCCAGGTGTCGAGCCACAGGCCGCTGTGCTCCAGCCGCTCGTGCCACATGTCGCGCCAGCGCTCACCGACCAGGGCCGGGTCGGGCGGGCAGGAGTTGTAGGCGAACATCGTGGAGGCCCAGGACAGGTTGTCCCCCAGCAGGCACCCGCCCATGTAGTGCACGTCGTCGGAGTAGCGGTCGTCGGTGGAGCAGGCCGTCACGATCGCCCGCAGGCTCTCCGGCCGCCGCGCGGCGACCTGGAGGGCGTTGAACCCGCCCCAGGAGATGCCCATCATGCCGGTGCGGCCGTCACACCAGGGCTGGTCGGCGAGCCAGGCGAGCACCTCCTCGGCGTCCAGGAGCTCGCGTTCCAGGTACTCGTCGGTGAGCACCCCCTCGGAGTCGCCGCTGCCGCGCAGGTCCACGCGGACGCACGCGTACCCGTGCCCGGCCATGTAGGGGTGGTGCACCGAGTCGCGCTGCGCGGTCAGGTCGCGCCTGCGGTACGGGATGAACTCCAGGACCGCCGGCACCGGGGCCCCCTCGCTCCCCGCCGGACGCCAGATCCGCGCGGCGAGCCGGACTCCGTCACTGATCGGGATCAGGACGTACTCGTCCTCGCGGATCTCGTGGGGCAGGTCACTGACGGTCCTCATCACCGGATCCCCTCGTGTCGGGCCTCGTCGTCGGTGTCACGGATCGTGAAGGGCAGCTCCGCCACGCAGGCCCGGTACCTGCGCTCGCACTCCGCGCTGTCCCCGGCGCCCACGAACACGTGGGCCAGCTCGAAACTGTAGCTGTCCTGGATGGGCAGGTCGGAGAGCCGCTGGCCCTGGCGCGCGACGATCTCCACCTTCGTCCCCGGCGCCGTCTTCTCCGCGCGCGCGACGTCCTCGGCGGTGGGCACCGCCGCGACGAAGCCGTCGCGGAAGCGGCGTATGAACCACTTGGCGGCCACCGCGTACCGCCCGTCGCGTTCCAGCTCGGGCTCCTCCCCCAACGCGACCCTCAGGCAGATCTCGTGGTTGGACACCCCCCGCACGAGCTCGAACAGCCGGGCGTGCGACTGGGAGTGGCGCGGATTGATCTCCAGGAGCCTGACGGCGCCGCTCCGCGGGTCGTGGAAGTACTCGATGTTGAAGGTGACGTCGTCCAGGCCGACCCGGGAGACCACGCGCTCGGACAGCTCGGTCAGGCGGGCGCCGACCGCTTCGGACACCGTGGACGGGTACTCGTAGCGCAGGAAGCTCGACGTGCCCGGATAGCGGTGGGAGTCGACGATCCCGTAGACGTGGGGAACACCGTCACGGACGTAGCCCTCGACGGTCAGCTGGTCACCCGTGGCCTCCTCCTCGGCCAGCGCGGCCGTGCCCCCGCACCCGGCGACCTCCGGAGGGAGTCTCAGCAGGTCCATCACCCACTGGAAGGACGCGCCGAGGCGTCCGGCGCCCGCCCTGATCCTGTCCATCGCCGCACGGAACTCGTCGTCGTCGGCTGCGCGGAAGGCCAGTTCGGAGGAGAACGACTTCACCGGCTTGACCCACAGCGGATAGGACAGCCCCTCCGGTTTGACCGTGGCGTCGAGGCCGACCTCGGCGAACCGGGGGACGGCCTCGGGGATGACGGCGCGCTGTTCCAGACGGCTCCAGTACTTGTGCTCGCACCGGATGACGGCCTCCAGGGGCGCGCACGACAGCCCTCGCTCCCGGCAGAGCAGCGGCACCAGTGAGCTGACCGGGAAGTCCCAGAACCCGATGACCGCGTCGACCCTGCCCTCGAAGGAGTCCAGCCTCTCGGCCGCCAGGGCGAGGACTCCAGGCACGTCCACCTCCCGGTGCTGGCCGATCTCGTCGAGGTCGAGCAGCTGGAGGAAACGGTAGCCGCGGTCGGCGGGCAGCGAGAGCAGGACCTCCCGGTTCTGGTCGTCGAGTCCCAGGACGAAGACGTTCGTGGTCATCGCGCACCTCCGGCGGGGTGGTGTCAGCCGACGGCCACGCCCCCGCACCGGAAAGGTCGTCTGCCCGATACGCCCCGGACACCGGCGCCACCCACTCCTACCTGTGAGGATGCCCCTCTCCCCCACCGGCCCCGGTCAGACGGCGGGGGGTTTTGCGAACCTTTACCGGCCGCGGGTCGAACCGGGACGGCGCGCGGCCCTACCGGGGGACCAGGGACACCCCGGCCCACAGTTCGCGCACCGGCGAGGCGTCGCTGGCGTGCAGCAGGTCGTCGGTGTCCCACACCTTGACCGCGGTGGCCTCGGCCGTCACCGCGGGCCAGCCCGGGTCCCCCGTGGCGGCGAAGTCGCGCCAGGCCGCGACCATCCGCCCCGACAGCGCCCGGTGGGCCTCCGTGGGCTCGCCGCCGAGCAGGAACCGCCCGAAGTCGGTGTCCAGGTTGCCGAAGGCGAACGGCAGGTCGAAGGCGTGGCAGGCCCCCAGGCGCCCCTCCATGGCGGGGCTCTCCGCGGCCAGCCGGAAGAAGTGGGCGCGGCCCCCGGCCGCGGCGTGCGCCTCGGCGAAGCGCACCGTGTACTCGCAGAACAGCGCGTCGCCCTGGATCGCGGCGAACAGCTCGCGCAGCGTGGCCCCGGGGTACACGGACCGGTAGGCGGCCACCGCGTCCTCCCCCAGTCCCAGACGGGAGGCGGTCACCGCCAGGGAGGACTCGTCGTCGATCTCCACGCTCTGCCCCAGCTCGGTGAACAGCCGGTACTCGTGGGCGTTGTGGCCGACCAGCAGGTCCACCCCCGAGGCGGCGCCGCGCGCGACCGCCTCCAGCGGGGCCTCGGGCAACTCGGGCCCGCCGACCACGGGCGCGAAGCAGGTGAAGGGCTTGGTACGCACGCCCCCCGAACCCCTGGCCGGGGCGGAGGCGAGCACCGCGTCGGTGGCCTCCAGCAGCTTCTCCGGTGCCAGCGCGGCCAGGGCGTCGGCCTCCGGCGGCACGCCCGCGGCCGCGGCGATCCGCTCCGAGACCAGCCGAGCGGTGTCCGCGGTGAGCATGTCCCCCGGAACGCTGTGCGCGATCGCGCGTCGGAAGAGCCCGCGGGCCCGCGGCGAGGCCATCAGGCACGCGACCGAACCGGCACCGGCGGACTCCCCCGCCACCGTCACGTTGTCGGGGTCTCCCCCGAAGGCGGAGACGTTCTCCCGCACCCACCGCAGGGCGGCGGCCTGGTCGAGCAGGCCGCGGTTGTCGGGGCGCCCGGGTACGTGGCCGAAACCCTCGAAGCCCAGCCGGTAGTTGATCCCCACCACGACCAGTCCGCTCTCGGCGAGCCGGGTGCCGTCGTAGGTGACCTCGGAGGCCGCTCCGACGATGTAGGCGCCCCCGTGGATCCACACGAGCACGGGGGCGCGGTCGCCCTCGCGGGCGGCGGTCCACACGTTGAGCGACAGGCAGTCCAGGGACGTCTGCGGGGTCCAGGGCGCCGCGCCCAGGAGCTGGTTCCCCTGCGGGGGCGGTGGACCGAAGGAGGCGCAGTCGCGGACACCGTCCCAGGGGGCCGGGGGCGCGGGGGCGGCGAAGCGCTCTTCCCGGAAGGGTGCGGCGGCGTAGGGCACACCCCGGTAGACGGCGACCCCGCCGCTCTCGGAGCGCGGCGAGGTGGTGCCCCGGACCCGTCCGGCTGCTGTCGTCACTGTGTGCTCGGCGTCCACGTGCGTCCTCCCCATCGGTGCGCGGCACCCCACACCTAACAACGTTAGGCAGACGGGCGCAAGACCCCGGCGGCGGCCGCGCGGCGACGCACCCGCCCGCGACACCCGTCCGATCAGCCGGGACGCCGCGGGCCTCGGAGTCCGACCGACCGGTAACATACCACCTGGTCGGTATGAACAGACGAAGGAGAGGTCGCCCATGCGCGCCATCCAGATCACCGAGTTCGGCGGACCCGAGGTCCTGAACCTCACCGAACTGCCCGATCCCGAGGCGGGGCCCGGCGAGGTCCTCGTCGACGTCACCCGCGCCGGGGTCAACTTCGCCGACACCCACCAGGCCGAGAACAGCTACCTGGCCCCCGCCACGCTTCCGCTGGTCCCGGGCATGGAGATCGCCGGACGCACCCCCGACGGCCGCCGCGTGGTCGCCCTGACCACCAGCGGCGGCTACGCCGAGAAGGCCACCGCCGCCGCCGACATGGCCTTCGACATCCCCGACGGGGTCTCGGACGAGGACGCGCTCGCCCTGATCGTGCAGGGCGCCACCGCCTGGGTGCTGCTGCGCAGGTCCGTGCGGATGGACCCGGGCGAGTCGGTCGTGGTGCACGCGGCGGCCGGCGGCGTGGGCACGCTCGCCGTCCAGCTGGCCAAGCGGTTCGGCGCCGGACGGGTCGTCGCCGTGGCCAGCAGCGAGGACAAGCGCGCACTGGCCACGGAGCTGGGCGCGGACGCCGTCGTGGACTCCGCCGCCCCCGACATGACCGAGGCGCTGATCGAGGCCAACGGCGGTCAGCGCGTGGACGCCGTCCTGGACATGGTGGGCGGCCGGGTCACCGACCAGAGTGTGCGGGCGCTGGCCCCGTTCGGGCGCCTGGCCTTCTACGGAATGGCCTCGCGCGAGCTGCCCAGCCCGGTGCAGCCCGCCAACCTCATGCGTTTCTCCACCAGTGTGAGCGGCATGTGGCTGCCGCACGTGTGGACGCTGCCGGGCGACGTGATGAGCCGGGCGATGGCCGAGCTGTTCACCCTGGTGGCCGAGGGGCACCTGAGGCCTGTTCTGGGCGGCGCCTACCCCCTGGGGGAGGCCGCGCGGGCGCACGAGGCGCTGCGTTCCCGGGGAACCATCGGCAAACTCACCCTCGACACAACCGCAGAGAAAAGCGCCACCTTTACCTCGTAGATCACTAAATGTCCGACGTGTCGGATTTCGGCGGTCTCCATGCGGACCGGCGCGGCGCCCACCGCGCCCGCGCCGGTCCGCCGCGGCGGACGCCGCGGCCCCTCCGCGAGGACCCCGGGGGGAGCTCCGCGCGGGCGGCCCTACTCGTCGGCGGTGCGGTAGACCAGGTCGGCGTAGTCGGGGTGGCGCTGGATCCACCCCTTGACGAAGGGGCACAGGGGCAGCACCGCCAGTCCCCGCGGACGCACGTCGTCCAGGGCCTCCCTGACCAGGGTTCCGCCCAGGCCGCGCCCCTCGTAGGCGGGGTCGATCTCGGTGTGGGTGAAGGTCACCAGCTCGTCGGTGAGGATGTACTCGGCGAATCCGGCCACCTCCCCCTCGACCCTGATCTCGTAGCGTTTCCGTTCCCGTACGTCGACCACGTCGGTCGCCATGGAAGCCCTCACTTTCCGGTCCGCGGGGGGACGTCGTCGGCCCGCGCCGCCATTGTCGCGCCTCGGCGTCCCTTTCGCCCCTTGCGGCACGCACCTCCCCCGGCATAGAGTCGCCATGGCATACCGACCAGTCGGTCTAAGGAGAGCGGAATGACATCCCGGTTCGGCGGGCGGACCGCCATCGTCACCGGTGCGAGCCGGGGCATCGGCCTGGCCATCGCCCAGCGGCTCGTCGACGAGGGCGCGCGCGTGTGCGTCACGGCGCGCAAGCCCGAGCCCCTCGAGGAGGCCGTCAAGGCCCTGGGCGGACCCGAGCACGCCATCGGGGTCCCCGGCCGGGCCGACGACCCCGAGCACCAGGACGCGGCCGTGGCCGCCACCCTGGAGGCCTTCGGCAGCGTCGACATGTTCGTCAACAACACCGGCATCAACCCGGTCTACGGGCGGATGGTCGACCTGGACCTGGACGCGGCCCGCAAGATCTTCGAGGTCAACGTGCTTTCCGCGATCTCGTGGACGCAGAAGGCCTACCACGCCTGGATGGCCGAGCACGGCGGCACCGTCGTCAACGTCTCCTCCGTCGCCGGGACCAGGCCCGCCCCCGGCATCGGCTTCTACGGCGCCACCAAGGCGACGCTCATCCACGTCACCGAGGAGCTGGCCGTCGAACTGGGCCCGGGGGTCCGCGTGAACGGCGTCGCCCCGGCCGTGGTCAAGACCAGGTTCGCCGCCGCCCTCTACGAGGGCCGCGAGGAGAAGGTCGCCGCCCAGTACCCCCTGGGGCGCCTGGGCGAACCCGGGGACGTGGCGGGCGCGGTGGCCTTCCTGCTCTCCGACGACGCCTCCTGGATCACCGGCCGCACCCTCGTCCTCGACGGCGGCGTGACCCTCACCGGAGGTGTGTGACATGGAGCTGAACGACACCGGAGCCGTGGTCACCGGCGCGGGCAACGGCATCGGCGCCGCGATCGCGCGCAGGCTCGCCGGAGCCGGGGCGCGCGTGGTGGTCAACGACCTGGACGCCGGCGCGGCCGAGGCCGTGGCCGCCGAGATCGGCGGGGTGGCCGTCCCCGGCGACGCCGCCGGCGAGGCGGGCGTCACCGCGCTCGTGGCCGAGGCCGGGGCACACCTGGGCGGCATCGACCTGTACGTGGCCAACGCGGGCGTGGGCGTGGGCGGAGGCCCCGAGGCCCCCGAGGCCGACTGGGACCTGGCCTGGCAGGTCAACGTGATGGCCCACGTACGCGCCGCCCGCGAGCTGGTGCCCGGCTGGCTGGAGCGCGGGCGGGGCCGCTTCCTGACCACCGTGTCGGCGGCGGGCCTGCTCACGATGCTGGGCAGCGCGCCGTACTCGGTGACCAAGCACGCCGCACTGGCCTTCGGCGAGTGGATGTCGGCCACCTACGGCGACCGCGGGATCACCGTGCAGTGCGTGTGCCCGATGGGCGTGCGCACCAACCTGCTGGAGAGCAGCGGCGACACCGGCCGGGCCATCCTGTCCCCGGAGGCGATCACCCCCGAGGAGGTCGCCGACGCGGTGATGGTCGGCCTGGCCGACGGGCGCTTCCTGATCCTGCCGCACCCCCAGGTCGCCGACCACTACGCGGCCCGTGCCGACGACACCGACCGCTGGCTCGCGGGGATGCGCCGTCTCCAGGCCAGGGTCTTCGAGGGACAGGCGTGAGCGGCGAACACACGGACGAGCTCCCGGGCCTGGATCTCACCAGCCTGCGCGCCTACCTGGACGCGGCCGTGCCCGGCCTGGTCGCGGGCCCGCTGGAGGGCCGGGTGGTCGCGGGCGGCAAGTCCAACCTGACCTACGTGGTCACCGACGGCACCGGCAGCTGGGTGGTGCGCCGTCCGCCGCTGGGCCACGTGCTGGCCACCGCGCACGACATGCCCCGCGAGTACCGGGTGATGAGCGCGCTGCGCGACACCGCCGTGCCCGTCCCCCGCACACACGTGCTGTGCGAGGACACCGGGGTGCTGGGCGCGCCGTTCTACGTCATGGAACACGTGGCGGGCACCCCCTTCCGCACCCGCGACGAGATCGCCCCGCTGGGCGCCGGGGCCATACGCGGCGTGGCCGAGGCGCTGATCGCCACCCTGGGCGAGCTGCACGCGGTGGCGCCCGAGGAGGTGGGGCTGGGCGACTTCGGCCGCCCGCAGGGGTTCCTGGAGCGCCAGGTGCGCCGCTGGGGCAAGCAGCTGGAGGCCTCCCGCAGCCGGGACATCCCCGGCATCGACGAGCTGCGCGGGAGGCTCGCCGCGACGCTGCCCGAGCAGTCGGCGCCCGCGATCGTGCACGGCGACTACCGCCTGGACAACGTGCTGGTCACCTCCGGGGGCCGCGTCAACGCGGTCCTGGACTGGGAGATGGCCACGCTCGGCGACCCGCTCGTGGACCTGGGCCTGATGCTCGTCTACCAGGCGCAGCCCGTGGGCGTGGGCGCCGCGCCCGCCACCTCCGCCGAGGGCTACCCCTCCCCCGAGGAGCTGGTGGGCATGTACGCCGCAGCGACCGGCCGCGACGTGTCCCGGCTGGGCTGGTACGTGGCCCTGGGCTGCTTCAAGCTCGCGGTGATCGCCGAGGGCATCCACTTCCGCCACGGCCAGGGGCTGACCGTCGGGGCGGGCTTCGACCGGGTCGGCGAGATGGTCGCACCCCTGGTGGAGCGCGCGCACACCATGCTCGAGGAGGACTGATATGGACTTCGCCCACGACGAGGAGACAGAGGAGCTGCGCGAGCGGCTGCTCGCCTTCATGGACGAGCGCGTCTACCCGGCCGAGGCGGTGCTGGAGGAGCAGCTGGCCGCGCGCGGGGACCGCTGGTCGACCGCGCCGGTGGTGCGCGAGCTCCAGACCGAGGCGCGCGGGCGCGGGCTGTGGAACCTGTTCCTGGCGGGCCACCCCGAGCACGGCGGCCTGCCCAACCTGCGGTACGCGCCGCTGGCGGAGATCACCGGGCGCAGTCCGCGCCTGGCCCCGATCGCGCTCAACTGCGCCGCGCCCGACACCGGGAACATGGAGGTGCTGACGATGTTCGGCACCCCGGAGCAGCGCGAGCGCTGGTTGGAGCCCCTGCTCGACGCCCGGATCCGGTCGGCGTTCGCGATGACCGAGCCCGCGGTGGCCTCCTCCGACGCCACCAACATCACCACCAGCATCGTCCGCGACGGCGACGAGTACGTGGTCAACGGGCGCAAGTGGTATATCACCGGGGCCCTCAACCCCGAGTGCGCCGTGTTCATCGTGATGGGCAAGACCGACCCCGACGCCGAGCGGCACAGGCAGCAGAGCATGGTGCTGGTGCCGCGCGACACCCCCGGGCTGACGGTCAGGCGGGGCATGACGGTGTACGGCTACGACGACAGCGACCACGGCGGCCACGCCGAGGTGGTGTTCGAGGACGTGCGGGTGCCCGTCTCGAACCTCGTCGGCGGCGAGGGCGAGGGGTTCGCCATCGCCCAGGCCCGGCTGGGGCCGGGCCGCATCCACCACTGCATGCGCGGCATCGGCATGGCCGAGCGGGCCCTGGAGCTCACCTGCCGCCGGGTGCTGGACCGCGTGGCCTTCGGGCGGCCGCTGGCCGACCAGGGCGTGGTCCGCGAGTGGATCGCCGAGGCGCGCGTGGCCATCGAGCAGCTGCGGCTGCTGGTGCTCAAGACCGCCTACCTGATGGACACGGTGGGCAACAGGGGCGCGCACACCGAGATCCAGGCGATCAAGATCGCCACCCCGCGCACGGTGGAGTGGATCCTGGACAAGGCGATCCAGGCGCACGGCGCGGCCGGGGTCAGCCAGGACCTGCCCCTGGCCGGATGGCTGGCGGGGGTGCGGTCGCTGCGGCTGGCCGACGGGCCCGACGAGGTGCACCTGCGCTCGCTGGGCCGCGCGGAGCTGCGCAAGTACCGCCGGTAGCGCCTCTCTTCCGGGGCTCCGCTCCCGGGAGCGCGCGAGGGGGCCGGACGCGGGCTACGCGTCCGGCCCCCTCGCCGTCGGGTTCCCGCGCTCAGGCCCCGGGGCGCAGCCCCGCCACGAGCAGGTCGGCGAAGTGGCGCCCCACGTCCTCGCCGCTGAGCGTTCCGCCCGGGTGGTACCAGGTGCTCAGGTGGTGCACCGAGCCGAAGAAGTAGTTCACCACCAGGTCGGCGGAGACGTCGGTGCGAAAGACCCCCTCGTCCTGCCCCTGGGCGACCATGTCCCGGAAGATCTCGTGGTAGCGGCGGCGCTCGGCGCGCACGGCGCGCTGCTTGTCCTCGCTCAGCTGGTGCATGGAGCGGAAGAAGATGACGGTGTCGTCGAGGTTGGCGACGCTGGTGACGATGACGTCGGCCGCGGCGGCGTGCACGCGGTCGGCCACCGACTCGTCCCGGGAGGCGATCCGCACCAGGTGCTCGGTCTGCATGCGCAGCACGCGCGCGTAGACCTCGTAGAGCAGGTCGTCCTTGGAGCCGAAGTAGTGGTACATGGCGCCCTTGGTGACGCCTGCGGCGGCCACGACCTCCTGCACGGAGGTGCCCTCGTAGCCGTTGGAGGCGAACAGGCGCGTCGCCGCCCCAAGAAGGCGCTCGGGCACCGACCTGGTCGGTGTGTCGGCCTCGGCCGTCTGCTGTCCTCGCGCCATGTGTTGCCCCACCTCGTGCCCCGTCAGTCCCGGAAATACCGGCCGGAACAGCATACCGACCGGCTGGTACCCGACGCCACGCGCACGCGTGCCGCTGCTCACACCACCCGCAGGTCGACCTTGCGCCCGTCGGGGTCGGTGAGCACGCGGCGACCCGGCTCCAGGGGCGGGACGGCGCGATCTCCGTGCACGGTGAACCCGAGGCGTACCGCGCCCGTGGAGCGCTCGGCCGTGGCCGGGTAGATCTCGACGACCATGCCGTCGGCCAGCTCGGCCGCATGGTGCTCGGGCCCCGAGCCGTGCCGCTCGCGGACGAAGCGCAGACCGAGCCCGGCGTAGAAGGCGCGGCACTCCTCGACGCGGTCGGTGTAGAGGACCAGGAGCGTGGCGCGCGGGAGCGCCGCCCCGGAGAGCCCGTCCTCCTCCGCGCCCTCCTCCAGGATCCGCCGGGCGCGGGCGTACTTGGCGCGCAGCCTCCGCGCCTGCTCGGCGGGCAGCAGGGCCAGGCGGCGCTCGTCGGAGTTGTGGGCGTTGTCGGCGAGCTTGACCAGCCTGCCCAGCGGGTCGGCGGCGGCGCGGCGCACCATCTCCTCGTAGGGCTCCCCCGCGCGCCGGGTCACCGACTCCACCGCGCGCACGACCTCCTCCGGACAGCCCCTGGCGCGCAGGTCGTCGGCGGTGAGCGGGGTGTCCTCCAGCACGTCGTGCAGCACCCCGGCCGCCTGGGCGCGTTCCCCGTGCCCGGCGAGCAGGTCGCGCACCGCGAACACGTGCTCGATGTAGGGCCGACCGGCCCGGTCGACCTGCCCGGCGTGGGCCTCCTCCGCCAGGCGCGAGGCCTGTTCCAGCGTCATCGCCACCGCCTTCGCCCCTCCCCACGTCACGCCGACCGTATCGGGCGCGCGGGGCGGGGCGGCCCTCAACCCCGCACGAAGTTGTCCCCGTACTCCGGCGAGGGCGCGACGGGCGTGATGACGTCGACCAGGACCCCGCCGGGGTCGGCGACGATGAAGTGCCGCTGGCCGAAGTCCTCGGTGCGGATCCCCAGTTCGGGGCGCAGGCCGCCGCGCACCACCAGGCGCTCCCACTCGGCGTCCACGTCCTCCACCTCGAAGTTGAGCAGCAGGCCCTGGACGGGCCTGCGGTAGCCCTCGGGGACGGTGGGGTGCCCGGGGTCGAGCAGGGCCAGTTCGTACTCGGGCGGGCCGGGCCTGCGCAGACTCACGTACCAGTCGGCGGCGAAGGTCTCCTCGAAGCCGAACAGACCGACGTAGAAGTCCCGGGACTCGGCCAGCCGGGGCGTGCCGACCACCGGGTAGAAGCTGTTGAGCCGCATGAACCCCACCTTTCACGTACTTTTGGTATGTGAAGGTACGCTATTGGCATACCTTCGGTATGTCAACAAGGGGGGATCAGGACATGGCCGCGGAACCGGGAAGCCGCGCCCGGCAGCGGGAGCGCACCAGGCGGGTCCTGCTGCGCGAGGCCCGCAGGCTGTTCGCCGCGCACGGGTACGGCGGGGTGGGGCTGGCCCGGATCGTGGCGGACTCCGCGGTCACCAAGGGCGCCCTGTACCACCACTTCGAGGGCAAGCCGGATCTGTTCCGCGCGGTCCTGGAGGAGGTGCAGTCCGAGGTCGGCGACGCCGTGGCGCGGGCGGCGGACGCGCACCCCGACCCGTGGGACCGGCTGACCGCCGGGTGCCGGGCCTTCCTCACCGCCAGCACCGCGCCGGACGTGCGGCGGATCATGCTGGTGGACGGGCCCGCCGTCCTGGGCTGGAGCACCTGGCGCACCCTGGACGAGGCCGCGTCGGCCCGCCACCTGGCCGAGGCGCTCTCCGCGCTGGTCGAGGCGGGCGTCCTGGAGCCGCGGCCGGTCGCGCCCGTGGCCCACCTGCTCTCGGGGGCGATGAACGAGGCCGCGCTGTGGCTGGCCGACAGCGACGACCCCGGGGACCTGGAGCAGGTGTGGGCGGCGCTGTCGCCCATGCTGGAGTCCCTGCGCCGTCCCTGAACCGCAAGCGCCCCCGCCCGCCCCTGGGCGGCGCCGGACGGGGGCGGGCCAAGCCCCCGGGCGAGGCCCGGAACGCCCCGTCTCAGGCGCTATCGTGGCCCCCATGGCGGAGAGCGCGCGGACGGACGAGGACACGCGGTTCCGCGACGACTTCGTCGGGCGCTTCTCCGAGTACTGGCAGTCTCAGGGCCGTCCCCGCGCCGAGGGCCGCATCGTGGGCTACCTGCTCGTCGCCGACCGCGAGGCGGTGAGCGCCGAGGAGATCGCCGACGGCGCCCGGGTCAGCCGGGGGTCGGTGTCGCAGTCGGTGCGCCGCCTGCGCGAGATGGGCTTCGTGGAGCTGGTCGCCTCCCCCGGGCGCCGCTCGCGGCTGGTCGCCATGGACGAGGACGTCTGGGGCGGGTTCCTGCGCAACGAGCGTTCCTACCTGCGGAGGCAGAGGGAGCTCGCGGCTTCGGCCCTGGAGCGCCTGCCCGGCCTGAGCCCGACCGCGCGCACCCGGCTGCGCAACATGCACGACTACATGACCTGGCTGGACGACTACCACGACACCCTGCTCTCCTCCTGGGAGGAGTACAAGGCCCGGCGGGCCTGAGGGGGTCAGGCCCGCCGTCGCCCGGGAGCCGCTTCGCGGAGGGTGGGACACCCTCAACCGACGCCTCCGGCGCGACACCCCCTCTCGTGCGGGATGACCAGCGGCGTGCGGGTGCGCGGGTCGGGCACCACGTCGCAGGGCAGCCCGAACACCTCCTCCACCAGGCGGGCGGTCACGACCTCCTCCGGAGGGCCGTCGGCGACCACCCTGCCCGCCTCCATCAGCACCAGGCGGGTGGCGAACCGGGCGGCCTGGGCCAGGTCGTGCAGGACCGCGACCACCGTGCGCCCCCGGCGGTGCAGGTCGGCGAACAGCTCCAGCAGGTCGTACTGGTGGGCGATGTCCAGGTAGGTGGTGGGCTCGTCCAGCAGGAGGACGCCGGTGTCCTGCGCCAGGACCATCGCCACCCAGGCGCGCTGGCGCTGGCCGCCCGAGAGCGAGCCCACCAGGGTGTCGGCCAGGTCGGCCAGCCCGGTCAGCTCCAGCGCACGCCCGATCGCCGTCTCGTCCTGGGGGCTCCACTGGCGCACCAGCGTGTGGTGCGGGAAGCGGCCGCGGGCGGCCAGGGCCCGCACCGTGATGCCCTCGGGAGCGGTCGGGCTCTGCGGCAGCAGCGCCATCTGACGCGCGACCGCCTTGGCGCGCTGGCCGCGCACGTCCCTGCCGTGCAGCAGCACCCGCCCCGAGATCGGCTTGTTCACCCGGCCCAGGGCCTTGAGCAGCGTGGACTTACCGCAGCCGTTGGGGCCGACGATGACGGTGAACTCGCCCTCGGCCACCCCCAGGTCGAGGTCGCGCACGACCGGTTCGGCCCCGTACCCCAGGGTCAGGCCCTCCGCGGACAGCACCAGACTCACAGCACACCCTTTCGCCATTCACGAACCAGCAGATAGCCCAGGTAGACGCCGCCGAGCCCCATGGTGAAGACGCCGACCGGCAGCCCGTCGCCGACCGGGGACTGCTGGACCGCCAGGTCCGCCGCCACCAGCAGCAGGGCCCCGACCAGGGCCGACAGCACCATGTTGGGACCCGGCGCGGCGGAGAGCCGGCGCGCGATCTGCGGCGCGGTCAGGGACACGAACGCGATCGGACCGGCCACGCTCACCGCGGCCGCGGACAGCACCACCGACAGGCAGACGGCGGCGGTGCGGGTGGGGGCGGCCCGCGCGCCGAGGGCGTCGGCGAGTTCGTCGCCCATCTCGTTGACGGAGACCGGTCCGGCCAGCGCCGCCACGAAGGGCAGCGCCAGCAGCAGGACCGCCCAGATGGTGGTGGCGTGCTCCCAGGAGCGGGCGCCCAGGCTGCCGTTGACGTAGGCGGACAGGACGCTGGCCTGGTCGCGGGCCATCACGGACACGACGAAGTGGGTGAAGGCCTGCGCCATGGCGGCCACCCCGATGCCCGCCACGATCAGGCGGCCGGGGTGGCGCAGCCCGGTCCCGGTCACCGTGGCCACGACGGCCATGGCCAGGGCGGCGCCCGCCAGGGCGCCCAGCGGCACGGGGAGCACCCCGGGCAGGACGAGGGCGGCGAAGGCCGCGCCCGCCCCCGCACCGGCGCCGAGGCCGATGACGTCGGGGCTGCCCAGGGGGTTGCGGGTGACGGACTGGAAGAGCGTGCCCGCCAGGCCCAGGGCGACGCCCGTGCCCGCGGCCACGGCCAGGCGGGGGCCGCGCAGTCGTTCGAGCACGAAGGTCTCGGTGGCCTCGCCCCCGCCCGTCAGGACGGTGGGCAGGCGGGTGAGGGGCACGCCGAGCCGCCCGAGGGCGAGCGTGGCGGCCGCGGCGGCGACCAGCAGGAGCAGCAGCCCGACCGCCCACAGCAGCGAGCGCGGGTGGACGGGCAGCGCGACCGGGCCCAGCCTCAGCACGGGCTGGGAGGGGGCCGGGGTCCGTGGCTCCCCGTACTCGCGCCGGGCCGGGGCCGTCGGGGCCAGGGGCGTGCGGGTGGTTCGGGTCATGGGGTACTCCGCATCCTGCGGACCGCGTACAACAGGACGGGCGCACCGACGAACGCGGTGACGACGCCGACCATGAGTTCGGTGGGGCGCACGATGGTACGGCCGACGACGTCGGCGAGCAGCAGCAGGGTGGGGCCCACCAGCAGCGCGAAGGGCACCTGCGCACGGAAGTCGACGCCGACCAGGGCGCGCACCACGTGCGGCACGGCCAGGCCGACGAAGGCGATGGGCCCGGCGGCCGCGGTGGCCCCGGCTGCGAGCAGGGTTCCCGCGACGAGCCCCGCCGAGCGGGTCCACACCGTGTTGGCGCCGGTGGCGATCGCGGCCTCCTCACCCAGGGCCAGGGCGTTGAGGCCGCCGCAGACCACGAGCGCGAGCAGGACGCCGACGCCGATGACCGGCAGCACGGACAGGATGACGTCGTAGCCGCGCCCGGCCAGGGAGCCGACCACCCAGTAGCGGTAGCTGTCGAAGGTCTCGGGCAGGCTCAGGGCCACCGCCTGGACGTAGGCGGTGAGCACGGCGGAGACCACCGCGCCCGCCAGGACCAGGCGGACCATGCCACCGTCGCCGCCGCGGCTGCCCACCGTGTAGGCGGCCAGCCCCGCGACCAGGGCCCCGGGCAGCGCCCACCAGACCGTTCCGGTGACCGAGGTGGGACCGAACAGCGCGGTGGCCGTGACCACCGCCGCGGCGGCCCCGGCGTTGACGCCCAGCAGGCCGGGGTCGGCGAGGGGGTTGCGGGTGACGCCCTGCATGAGGGTGCCCGCCAGGGCCAGGGCGGCCCCGGCCACCACCCCCAGGACGGTGCGCGGGTAGCGGCTCTCCACCACCGTGGTGGTGAAGGGGTCCGCCCCGCCGGTGAGCGCCGCCCACACGTCGGCGACCGGTGTGGGCCTGCTGCCCATGACGAGGCTGAGCAGGACCGCCCCCGCCAGGGCCGCGACGCCCGCACCGAGCATGAGCGCGGTGCGGGCGGGACGCGTGCGTGGCGCGGCCGCGGATGTCTTCGCCCTGACCATGGAGGGACTAGTTCCCGATGTTCTGGGCGGCCTCTTCGATCATGGGCACGTAGCGGTCGATGACCCAGGGAACGGTCAGCGGGTTGATGATCGAGGAGGCGGTGACGAAGGAGTTGTCCTCGGAGGCGACCACGGCGCCGCTCTCGACGGCGGGGATGGCCGCGTACAGCTCCTGGGCCTCGATCTCGGCGCGGGTCTCGGGGTCGGTGTAGAACGTGAAGAGCAGGTCGCTCTCGGAGAGCTGGTCGGCGTTCTCCAGGCCGATGATGGCCGAGTCGGTGCCCTCGGTCTCGGGGAAGGTCTCCACGACCGGGTCGACGGTCAGGCCCAGGCCGCGGACCATGGCCACGCGCTGCTCGTCGGGCAGGAACACGCCGAGGGTGCCGGGGCCGTCGGTGTAGACGTAGGAGAAGGACAGGTCGGCGAACTGCTCGTTGGCCGCCGCGGCCTCCTCGAACTGCGTCTCGATGTCCTGGATGAGGCCCTGGGCCTCCTCGGGCTGGCCGAGCGCCTCGCCGATGATCTCGATCTGCTGGTCCCAGTCGGTGCTCCAGGGCAGCTCGGGGTAGGCGACCGTGGGGGCGATGTCGCTCAGGATGTCGTACTGCTCCTGGGTGACGCCGGACCAGGGGGCGAGGATGACGTCGGGCTCCAGCTCGATGATCGCCTCGAAGTCGATGTCGTCGGCGCCGGCGAACTGGGCGGGCAGTTCCTCGCCCGCCTCGGTGACCGCCTCGTGGATCCACGGCAGGTAGCCGGTGTCGTCGCTGCCCCACTCGTAGCTCTCGACGCCGACGGGCACGACGCCGAGGGCGATGGCGGTCTCGGCGGAGCCCTGGCCGAGGGTGACCACGCGCTCGGGCTGCTCGGGGATCTCGGCGGTGCCCAGGGCGTTGTCGATGCTGAGCGGGAACTGGCCGCCGGCGGTGCCGCCGCCGCTCTCACCGGTGTCCTCCTCCGCGCTGCCGCACGAGGTGAGGCCGACGGCGAGGAGGGCGGTGAAGGCGATGCCGCTGACACGGCGAAGGGTGGAGGCCATGCTCACACTGCTTTCTTCGTCATGGGGAGTGGCCGCGCCGTGTTCGGGCGGGCCGTTTCCGCGCATGGGGCGTCCCGAGGGGGAAACACGGAGGACAGAATGGGAGGATCCCGGCAAAACCAAGGTTAGTCTAACCTCACTCGGTTCGGATTTCAAAAGTTCTGAACTCCGGACGCGGACCCCGACCGCCTCTCCCCGCCCCCACCTGACACAGCCTTGACCTGCCATGGAGCTTGTCCGGCACCTCCTCGGGAAGTGCCTCTAGAGGCAACCACCAACGCGAGGAGCACCATGATCGCCAAACTGTCCGAGATGGGCGTCACGTCCGAGATGGCCTACGGGGCCGGAGTCGCCTCCATCGGTCTCAGCTTCGTGAGCTGGCTGGCCTCCCTGAAGAAGGAGGAGGACACCGGGCTGGACCGCGCCGACCGGTGGGGGATCTTCATCGGCGAGTGGGCGCCCACCTTCTTCGCGGTCGGCGTCGCGCTTCGGCTGGAGGAGTCCAGGAAGAAGTAGGTCCGCGCCGCGGCGTCCGGTGACCCGGGCGCGACGCGGGCGGACGGGTCGCGCGCCCGGTCGGAGCTGCTCCGGCCGGGCGCGACGTGTGTCCTGTACCGGCGGGACCGGGGTTCCGCCCGCCTCGCACCGGTGAGGACGACCCGCGTACCGTTTCCCCGCCCCTCGCACTCCCCCGCACCGCGGCCGGGCCCGGCTCCTCCGTCCCCGAGGAGTACGTTCGGCGGCCCTGCGCACCGCCGAGGTCCTGGGCGGGCTCCTGGCGATGCGGGTCCGGCCGCGTTTCCCCCTGCGCGCGGGGACGTTCGCCCTCTTCGGAGGCGATGATGCCGGTCGGTCAGGTCCTGGCCGGTCCGGCTGCGCAGGTGTTCGGCGCACGTCCCCTGCTGCTCGTGGGAGGGGCCGCGGCCGTGGCGGTGGGGCTGGCGCTGCTGTCGGTAGGGCCGGTGTGCGACCTGTCCGCGGCGCGGAGTTGTCCACAGGAGGTCGGGGACAGGTTGGCGGGCTCCGCTGGCCGGGCATACGGGAAGCGACGCATACGACGAGGGAGATCCCATGTGCCTGAACGGAACCGGTGAGACCGTCCGCTCGCGGAGCGGCGAGGCCGGGTCGGGACCCGCCGGGCCGCCCGGTTCGCCGGGCCAGCCGCGCCCGTGGCCCACGGGCTTTCGCAGGGTGGCCGACCTCAGCCACGTCCTGTCGCCGACGATGCCCTCCTGGGGGGAGGACAAGCCCCGGCGCGAGAACCGGGGCGAGCCGGTGCCCGAGGGCGAGTTCGGCTTCTACCTACAGCAGTGGACGCTCAGCGAGCACTCGGGCACGCACCTGGACGCGCCGGGGCACGTGATCGGCGGCGGGCGGCTGGTCCCCGACATCCGGCCGGACGAACTCCTCGCCCCGGCGGCGGTGATCGACATCCGCGCCCGGGCGGCCGAGGACCCCGACACCACGGTGACGGTGGACGACGTGCTGGCCTTCGAGCGCGCGCACGGACGGATCCCGGCGGGGGCGGCGGTGCTGATGCACTCGGGGTGGAGCGCCCGGTGGGCGCGGGGCGACGACGCGGTGCGCGGGGTGGCCGCGGACGGCTCCTGGCACTTCCCGGGCTTCGGCCCCGAGGCCTGCGAGTTCCTGATCGAGCGGCGCGGAGTGGTCGGGGTGGGTGTGGACACGCTGAGCACCGACCCGGGCGACTCCACCGACTTCCCCGCGCACGAGGTGGTGGGCAGAGCCGACCGCTGGGGGCTGGAGTCGCTGACCGGGCTGGAGCAGCTGCCGCCGAGCGGGGCGCTGATCAGCGTCGGGGTCATGCCCGGTCTGGACGCCTCCGGCGGGCCCAGCCGGGTCCTGGCCATGTGGTGAACCAGTCCCGGCCCGCGTCAGGGAGGTCAGCAGCCCTCGACCCGGGGCATCGCCCCGCCGTCGGGGCGCCACTCCAGCAGCATGATGGTGGCGTCGTCGGTGAAGCTGCCGCGCTGGTGGTCGTGGATGGCGTGGATCAGGCGCCGCAACGTCTCCGGGGCGGGTTCCTCGGCGGCGGTGGCGCGGATGATGGAGTCGGCGAACCGTTCGAGACCGAACATCCGCCCCTGGCTGTCGTGCGCCTCGGTCACCCCGTCGGTGTAGAGCAGGATCCGGTCACCGGGTTCGAGCAGGGTCCGGTGCACGGTGCGCGGTTCGGCCTCGCCGAGCACACCGCCGAGCCCGAGCGGTACCTCGGGGGGCCGCTCCAGGGCGTCCTCCAGCAGGCGGCCGCGCCGCAGGAGCAGGGGCGTGGGGTGGGCGCAGTTGACCCAGGTGAACTCCCCGGTGGACAGGTTCAGGGAGGTGAAGACGGCCGTGCAGAAGCGGTCGGGGAGCCAGGAGGTGAGTGCCCTCTCCACGCTGTCGGTCAGCTCGGCGAGGTCGGCGCCGTTGCGCCGGGCGTTGCGGACCCCGGCCATGGCCACCGACGCGGTCAGCCCGGAGGCCAGGTCGTGCCCCATCGCGTCGAGGATGGCGGCGTGCAGGGTCTCCTTGGTGATCGAGTGGTCGAAGGCGTCGCCGCCCAGCTGGTAGGCGGGTTCGAGGACGGCGGTGGACACGCCCCGCGAGGTGCCCAGGGTGCGGGGCGGCAGGAAGGCCCGCAGCATCTCGGTGCGCAGGTCCATCGACTGGGTTCGGATGTGGCGGACGTAGGTGTCGCTGTAGGCGCGTTTGGAGGTGACGACCAGGGCCAGCAGTGAGGCGAGCGCGTGGCAGCGGCGCAGCGTGGACTCGTCGAGCACGGGGGCGCTGATGTGCACGACCCCCATGCGGTCGGCGCCGTCGCGCAGGGGCAGCCACAGGCTCAGCTCACCGTCGCCGCCCTCGACCAGCCGCAGCGTCTCGGAGCGGTAGGCCTCCCCGGCCACGCTGGAGTCGACCTTGAGCGTCGGGCCGCCGAGCAGCGGGACGAGGAGGCGCTGTTGCAGGTCGACCAGGTGCACGGAGATGCTGCTGAGTCCGATCCGCTCGCCGTAGCGACCGGCGGCTTCGAGGACCTCGATCGGGGCGCACCCGTGCACGGATCTGACCAGCTCCTCGAACAGCTGCTCGGCCCCGGCGACCGGGGTCGTCGTGTCGTCCATGTGCTCACCTCCCCCAGCAGTCTCACACCACGGGCGCGGGCGAGGGGGTTGCGGCGGGCCGCGTGTCCCGCGGCGGGGGCGGTCTTTACCCGGGATCAGGCAGAGCGGTCGCGGCGCTCGCCGTCCCGGTCGGAGCGGATGCGGGGA
>NZ_CBDRFA010000072.1:0-41352 GCF_965343085.1 Nocardiopsis synnemataformans
CCCAGACCCGCCACTTCCGCATCGCCTCCATCCCCGGTGACGGCGTCGGAAGCGAGGTGGTCGACGCGGGCCGCCAGGTACTCGACGCCCTGGCCTCGGCCTCGCACGGCACCCTCGGCTTCACCTGGCAGGAGTTCCCGTGGGGCTCGGACTTCTATGCCCGCACCGGCAAGATGATCGACGACGACGGCCCCGAGCGGCTCAGGGAGTTCGACGCGATCTACTTCGGCGCCGTGGGCTGGCCCACCGTCCCCGACCACGTCAGCCTGTGGGGCCTGCGGCTGCGCCTGTGCCAGGGCTTCGACCAGTGGGCCAACGTCCGGCCCGTCCACTTCCTGCCCGGCGTCACCAGTCCCCTGCGCAAGGCCGACACCACCGAGCTGGACTGGGTCGTGGTCCGGGAGAACTCCGAGGGCGAGTACGGCGGGTTCGGCGGCCGCAACTTCTCCGCCCGCGGCCAGGGCGGCGAGGTGGCCGTGCAGTCGGCGGTCTTCACCGAGGCAGGCTGCGAGCGGATCGTCCGCTTCGCCTTCGACCTGGCCCGCACCCGCAGCCGACGCAAGGTGTCGTCGGTGACCAAGAGCAACGCCCAGCAG
The DNA here is from genome assembly GCF_965343085.1 of Nocardiopsis synnemataformans. Classification (NCBI taxonomy): domain Bacteria; kingdom Bacillati; phylum Actinomycetota; class Actinomycetes; order Streptosporangiales; family Nocardiopsidaceae; genus Nocardiopsis; species Nocardiopsis synnemataformans. The sequence continues at coordinate 597 of NZ_CBDRFA010000072.1, forward strand.
TACGGCATGGTGCTGTGGGACGAGGTGTTCGCGCGCGTGGCCGCCGACTACCCCGACGTGGAGACCGAGAGCGTGCTGGTCGACGCCATGTCCGCCAAGTTCGTCCTGCGCCCGGAGGACCTGTCGGTGGTGGTGGCCTCCAACCTCAACGCCGACATCCTCTCCGACCTGGGCAGCGCGCTGGCCGGGAGCCTGGGCCTGGCCGCCAGCGCCAACCTCAACCCCGAGCGCCGCTACCCCAGCATGTTCGAACCGGTCCACGGGTCGGCCCCCGACATCGCCGGAAAGGGCGTGTGCAACCCGATCGGCGCCATCGGCAGCGCCGCGCTCATGCTGGGGCACTTCGGCCTGGACGAGGAGGCCGCGCGGGTCCAGCGGGCGATCCGGGCGACGTGCGCGCAGGGCGTGCTGACCGCGGACGTGGGCGGCGGCGCCTCCACCAAGGACGTCACCTCCGCGCTGATCGACAACCTCGCCGACTGAGCGGAACACCCCGGAACGCGGTGGTCCCGGGCGCGGTGGTCCCGGCCGGGGCCACCGCGCCCGACCGTCAGCGCCGCGCAGGTCACAGCGGTGATCCCGCCCCGGCGGAGGATCGGAAAGGGGCGGTGGGATGCTGGGGTCGACCGGACCAGGAGGGACAGGATGGACAAGGACGAGTTCACGCGGTTCTGGGCGCAGCGCCGACTGTGCGTGTTGGCCTCACCGCGCCCGGACGGGTCCATCCACCAGGTCCCCGTGGGGGCGACCTACGACGCCGACGCGCGCCTGGTGCGGGTGATCTCCTCGGGCAGCAGCTACAAGGCGCGCAACCTCGCGGCGCACCCCGGCGCCAGGGTGTCGGTGTCGCAGGTGGAGGGGCGCTCCTGGTGCACGCTGGAGGGCTCCGCGACGGTCTCCGACGACCCCGAGCGGGTGGCGGAGGCGGTGCGTCGCTACGGCGAGCGCTACAAGGCGCCGCGGGAGAACCCGGGCCGGGTGGTCATCGAGATCGCCGTCGAGCGGTTCCTGGGCAACGTGCGTCCGGGCTGAGGGGCGGCAGGCCCAGCGGCGAGGAGAGCGAACGGTTCCGTGCACGCCGGTCCGCCTCCGCGCGTGCGGAACTCTGGCTGCGACTTTCCCGACAGGACCTATCCCTTGCGCGAGAGGCCGACGTGCTCTCCGCTGTGACGGTTTCCGGTGGTGCTGAGGAGGAGGACGCTGGCAGTGAGAGCGAAGCACGCGTAGAAGAAGGCGGCGACTCCCAGGGCGCTGTCGGTCCCGGCTCCGTAGACCGCTTCCGCGGAGGGAGCCCCGGTGGACGGTGCGTAACGGACGGCCATGACCCCGAGAACCGCGATACCGGTGCCTGCACCGAGCGCGAAGGCGCTTTCCTGGACAGCACCGGCGTCAGCGGTACGGTTCTCCGGCGCAGTGCTCATGACGGCGTTGGCTCCGATCACCATGACGATTCCGGACCCGAGCCCGAGGGTGGTCATCCCCGCCGGTCCACCGGTTCCCGGGGTGGTGGCCAACAGCAAAAACCCGACAGCGGCCAGGAACAGGCCGCAGATGATGACGTGCTGCTGGCGGAACCGCCCCTGCAACGCGGGGCCGACGAGTCCACCGGCGGCCATCGCGGCGGCCAGGGGGACGAGCGCGATTCCGGCCTCGACGGCCGAGAGACCGTCGACGGTCTGGTAGCGCAGCGTCAGCAGGTAGAGCGTGCCGTTGAACACGCCAAGGGTCGTCGCGATCGCCACTGCCGAGTTCGCCAGCAGGCCGTCGGCCAACAGGCGCACATCGAGGAACGGGCGCGGCAGGCGCAGCTGTCTGACCACGAACAGCACCGCGGCGACCGCGCCCGCGGCGACCGCCGTGGGGCCCAGCCACGGGGTGGCTTCGGGTTGCGCCAGGCCTTTCAGCCCGGCGATGGTCAGACCGACCGCTGCTGCCGACAGTCCCGCGCTCAACGCGTCAAGGCTCGGCGGGTCGGGATTGGTCGTCTCCCGCAGCACTGTCCAGGCCCCGATGAGGCATACCAGCAGTACCGGCACGTTGATCCAGAACACCCACCGCCACTGGGTCAGGTCGACGAGGACTCCCCCGAGCAGTGGCCCCAGGGCGGAGCCGGTGCTGAAACCAGCGGTCCAGACCCCATAGGCCAGGGCACGCAGCCGGATCCCGGGAAACGAGACCCGGATGATGGCGACCGTTCCGGCGATCAACAGGGCGGAGCCGGTTCCCTGCCCGATCCGCGCGGCGACCAGCACCGCACCGGTCGTCGCCAGACCCGCGAGTGCCGCGCTGACGACGGCCACGCCCAAGCCGAGCATGTAGACGCGTTTGCGGCCGAAGCGGTCTGCCGCCACCGCGCTGGGAACCAGGGCGACTCCGGCGGCGAGAGCGTAGACGTCGGCGATCCACAGGGCCTGCACCGTGTCCAGGTGCAGAGCATCGGTCAGCGTCGGCAACGCGACGGTGACCCTGGTCATGTCCGCACCGCCAACGAGCATCACCGTACCGAACACCGCCAGAACCCCGTACAGGTTGCGGTTCAGTGCGCGAGAGGTCGCATCGGTCATCGTGAACGCCGTCCAGTGGTGGAGATCAGGGATGTACTCCAGTTCTAGGAGCGACGATCACTGGCGTCCAGGTTCAACTTTTCACCGAATCCGTGCACCATGGGTGCATGATCGATCCCCGGCTACAGCTGTTGATCGCCGTGTGCGAGTACGGCACCGTCACCGCAGCGGCGGAAGCGCTGTACCGCAGTCCGTCCGGTGTCTCCAAGCAGCTCAAGGAACTGGCCGCGGAGTTGGACGTGGACCTGCTCGAACGTCACGGTCGCCGCGTCAGGCTGACTCCCGCGGGGCAGCGTCTGGTGACCCACGCCCGCAGGCTCAACGCTCATTGGGAGACGGCTCTGAGCGACACCACCGCCGCGGCCAGGCAACTCTGCGGACCGGTCACCATCGGCGGGTTTCCCACGGCGATCCCGTCGATCCTCACTCCCGCCGCGCTCCGGATGCGGGCCCAGCACCGCCTGCTGAGACCGGTCATCAAGGAGATCCACTCCAGCGAGATCCTCACCGCTCTGGAATCCGGGGCCATCGATCTGGGGCTCTTCGTCGCCGACGAGTCCACCAGCCACATCGCGGACAGCCACATCGAGGTGATCGGTGTCCTTGACGACCCCATCGACCTGCTCGTACCCGAAGAACACCGGTTCGCCGCCAACGACCGGATCCGCCTGGAAGACGCCGCGCAGGAGGAGTGGATCTCGGGCCATCCGCATCAGGACGCCTACATCGAACTCCTGGCCGCGACCCGAGCGGTCGGATACGCCCCTCGCGTGGCCCACTACGCGCAGGAACTCACCGCTACGACCGCCCTGGTGGCCGCCGGACTCGGCATCGCCGCGGTTCCCAGGATCGCCATGACCGTCCCCCACCCGAGGGTGGTCCAGATTCCCCTGTTCGGCGGCCAGACACCCCGACGCAGAATCCTGCTCGCCCTGCGCCGCGGCTCACATGACAACCCCCGCATCGCGGCGGCGGTCACCGCCGTGCGGGAGGTCCCACCCGCTCCGACCGCGTCGACAGGACGACGGTGAGCCCGCGCTTCATCACACCGAGGGCCGTGGCCGCCTCCGGGCCCTGGGGAACCGCGACAACCCGAGCGGGGCGGATTCCTGGACTGAGGGCGCCGAGTCCGCCGGAACCGGTGTCAGCGCGGTCCGGCGCTACCAGCGTCGGCGCACCGTGCCCTTGGACCCGGCCACCAGGCTCGCGGCCGATGCTGACGCCGGGCAGGATCGTCGCACCGGCACCGATCCACACGTTCTCCGCCACGTCGATGGGCGCGCCGCTGAGGAACCGGCGCCGCTCGCCGGGGTCCACCGGGTGGCCCACCGTGATGAACGTGGCCTTCGGGCCGACCATCACGCCCTCGCCCAGCCGGATGCCCGCGTAGTCGAGGAACGTGCAGCCCTGGTTGACGAAGACGCGCTCGGCCAGGTCCAGGCGAAGGCCGTGGTCGGTTTGACATCCTCTCCTGCCTGAAGGCGGGAGAATCCAGCTACCGGAACGTGTCCGCCGCTGGTGGTCTACGCTTCACAGCCCGCCTGACGGCGAGGGCTCCACGTCCTGGCACCCACCATGTCCTAGGTGTATTGACCTGAGACGTCGGTGACGCGCGAGACCGGCGAGGCCTTGGCGGTGGCCCACACGGCCGAGGCGGTCAGTCGGTCGGGTGGAGCAGGAGCGCGGTGGCGCTCATGCCCGCTCCGGCGTCCGCACGGCTTCCGTGTCCGAAGCCATGGGAGAGGAGGCGCTGCTCGCAGCGCGGCGACCGGCGCGCACCCCGTTGGCGATCACCAGGACCTCGGCCAGCTCGTGGGTGAGGATGACCGCCGCCAGGCCCAGCACCCCGAACGCGGACAGCGGGATGAGGACCAGCAGAATGGCCCCCGACAGCAGCAGGCTCTGGAGCATGATCCGCCGAGCCCGTCGGGCGTGGGCCAGGGCCCGGGGCAGCGCCCGCAGGTCCTCACCCATGAGGGCGACGTCGGCGGTCTCGATCGCGACGTCGGTGCCCATGGCGCCCATGGCCACGCCGGTGTCAGCGGTGGCCAGGGCGGGGGCGTCGTTGACACCGTCGCCGACCATCGCCACCGGCCCGTGGCGACGCAGACCGGTGACCAGGGCCGACTTGTCCTCGGGGCGCAGGTCGGCGTGGACCTCGTCGACGCCGACCCGGGCCGCCAGGGCGCGGGCGGTGCGCTCGTTGTCGCCGGTGAGCATCACGGTGCGCACGCCCATGCGGTGCAGGGCGGCGACCGCCTCGGCGGCCTCGCGGCGCAGCTCGTCGCGGATCGCGACGGCGCCGACCAGGCGGCCGTCGGCCTCGACCAGGACGATGGTGGCGCCCTCCTCCTGGAGGCGGGCCACCTCCGGCGCCAGCGGCCCAGGATCGATGTAGCCAGGGCGGCCGAGCCGCAGGGGCGTGCCGTCGGCCGAGGTGCCGGTCAGGCCGCTCCCGGCCACGGCCTCCACCTCCCGGGCGGGTACGGGGTCGGGGTGAGCGGCCAGGATCGCGGCGGCCAGCGGGTGTTCACTGCGCGCCTCCAGTGCGGCGGCCAGGGCCAGGACCTCCTCGCGGGTGCGCCCGTGCGCGGGCTCGACGGCCACCACGGCGGGCGCGTTGCGGGTGAGGGTGCCGGTCTTGTCCAGGGCGACCACCCGCACCGTCGCGAACACCTCCAGTGCGGCCCCGCCCTTGACCAGTACGCCCGACCGGCTCGCCGCGCCGATCGCGGCGACCACGGTGACCGGGACGGCGATGGCGAAGGCGCACGGGGAGGCGGCCACCAGCACCACCAGGGCGCGCTCGACCCACACTCCCGGGTCGCCGAACAGGGAACCGACAACGGCGATCAGGGCCGCCGCGACGAGGATGCCGGGCACCAGGGGGCGGGCGATCCGGGCGGCCAGGCGCTGGGCGGAGCCCTTGCGGGCCTGCTCGCGCTCGACGATGTGCACGACGCGGGACAGGGAGTTGTCGGCCACCCGGGCGCTGGCCTCGACCTCCAGGGCGCCACCGCCGTTGACGGTCCCGGCGAACACCTCGGCCCCCTCGACGGCCTCGACGGGGACGGACTCACCGGTGACGGTGGAGGTGTCCACGGTGGAGCGACCCGAGCGGACGACGCCGTCGGTGGCGATCCGCTCGCCGGGCCGGACCAGGAGCAGGTCCCCGACGCTGAGTTCGGCGGGGTCGACGGTGGCCTCGCGGCCCTCGCGCAGCACGGTGGCGCGGGGCGGGACCAGGTCGAGCAGAGCGCGCAGACCGTGGCGGGTACGGGCCACGGCATGGTCTTCCAGCGCCTCGGCCAGGGAGAACAGGAAGGCGAGCATGGCGGCCTCGCCCACCTCGCCGAGCAGGATCGCACCCACCATGGCCACGGTCATCAGCGTGCCCACGCCCAGCTTTCCGCGGACCAGGGCCCGCAGGGTGCCGGGGACGAAGGTCCATCCGCCCGCCGCGACCGCCCCGGCGAACAGGACCGTCTCGACCACGGGGATCCCGGTCAGCCATCCAGTGAGCATCCCGGCCAGCCAGAGTGCTCCGGCCAGGCCCGCCCATCGGACGGTGGCCGAGTCCCACCACGCACCCGGGTTCTCCTCCGGTTCCGGAGCACCGGCTCCGCAGGTGGGGTCGCCGCAGCCGTCGGCGTCGGCCGTCGCCCCGCTACCGGCGTGACCGCCGTCGGGAGCGCCATCGGTGGCGATCGGGCGGGGGCGCCCGCGGGCGTCGCCGCCCGAGCAGCAGGAGCACGTGACCGAGGCGGGTGCCTGGGACGGGGGTGCGGGTGTCAGGTTCAGCGTCGGGCGGTCCCGGCGGGGCTCAGGTGCCTCGCCGCCGCCGCAGCACAGGTCGGACACGGTTCAGCCCTCTCTGACAGCCGGTTCGGGGTCGGGCAGCAGCAGTGCCAGCAGGGCGTGTCCCGTGTCGGTGAGGCGGTACATGACGAGCTTGCCCTCGCGTCGGGAGGACGCCAGACCGGCGGTCCGCAGTTGGCGCACGTGGTGGGAGACGAGGTTCTGCGCGGCGGAGCAGACCCAGGCCAGGTCGCACACGCACAGTTCGTCGCCGACCGCCAGAGCGCGGGCGATGCGCAGCCGGGTGGGGTCGGCCAGGGCCCGGGCGCGGTCGGCGGCGAGCCGGACGTCCTCGTCGGCGGGCACGCGGGCGCGGACCGCCTCGGCCTGGGGGAGGTCGAGGCAGAGGAGTTCACAGGAGTCGGAAGACATACCAACAAACTAACGCTCGTTGATATGTTGGGTCAACAGGAGGCCCCGGCCCGAGCCGACGTGCGGGAATTCCTCATCCCACGGCGCGCCAAGGTCAGCCCGGAGCAGGTCGGGCCGCCGGCGAGTACGGGGACACCGCCTCGTCCGCGCCCGCCAGGACACGCGCCGACGGCTCGTAGGCACAGGGCCCGCCCTCCACGGGCGCGTCTCCCGTCAGGCCCGCGCCGCGGGCTCGGTGACGGGGGCGAGCCAGAGGCCGGTGAGGGCGTCGGTCAGTCCGACGGCGGCCCGGTGCCAGGAGTCCCTGGGGGTGTCGGCCCCCTCGGCCAGGGCGCGCTCGCGCTCGGCGATCATGTGGACCATGAGCTGACGCGCCATGTCCTGGCGTTCCCTGCGGACCTCGGTCGGCAGCTCGGGAAGGCACCTGAGCAGTTCCTCCCCCACCCGGACCAGGGAGGGGGAGTTGAGGGCCTCACCGGCCACGGTCTCCCGGTAGGCGGGGTCGCTCATGGCCTGGGCGCTGAACCTTCCGTACCAGCTGGGCGTGCCCAGGTCGGCGAGGTGCTGGGCGAGGGGTTCCACCATGCAGGCGATCCAGTCCCTCACCTGGTCGGACCCGTCGAACCTCAGCACCATGCGCAGGCGCAGCTTCTCGATCTGTTCGTTGTGCCTGCGCACGATCGCGCGCACCAGGCCGTCCCTGGAGCCGAAGTGGTAGCTGACCGCCGTGTTGTTCCCCTGCCCCGCCTCCTGGCTGATCTGGCGGTTGGAGACACCGGCCAGTCCGTGCTCGGCGAAGAGCCGCTCCGCCGCCGCCAGGATCGTCTCCCGCGTCGCGGCGACCCGCTCCGACCTCGCCACCCTGCCATTCACAGGGACCACCGTACCGATCCCGGGTTCCGTCCGCCCACCGGCTCCGGCCGCGCCGGGGCCTGACCCCGTCCCCGGCACCGGCCACGGCCCCGGGCACGGTCAGCACGGACGCTCCCCGCCGGGACGCGGGAGCCGTCGCCGAACGATCCGCCCACTGTGGCCCTCCTCACCTCTCCACCTGGCAGCGGGCGCTGTCCAGGTACGTACTGTTATCGTAAGTCATGCGCCTGACTTAAAAGTGGGCGCTTTCGTACGTCCGGAAACGGGGACCCACTCCTATGACCCATGCCCCTGGCGGAGCAGCAGCGCCCGGTGACGCCGCTCCTCCCGTGCGGCCGAACGTGATCGTCGCCGTCCTGGCCTTCGGCGGGATCGTCGTCTCGCTCATGCAGACCCTGGTCATCCCGCTCGTGCCCGTCCTGCCCGACCTGCTGGGCGCCACGCCCGGGGACACCGCGTGGGCGATCACCGCCACGCTGCTCGCGGCCGCGGTCGCCACCCCGACGGTCGGCCGCCTGGGCGACATGTACGGCAAGCGCCGCATGCTGCTGTTCAGCCTCGCCGTCCTCGTGGTCGGCTCGGTGCTGTGCGCCCTGGCCGACAGCCTGGTGCCGATGGTCGTCGGCCGCGCCCTCCAGGGCCTGGCGGCCGGGGTCATCCCCCTGGGCATCAGCATCATGCGCGACGTGCTGCCCCCCGAACGGCTCGGCGGGGCGACCGCGCTGATGAGCGCCTCGCTCGGGGTGGGCGGCGCGCTCGGGCTGCCCGCCGCCGCCCTCGTCGTGCAGAAGGCGGACTGGCACGTGCTGTTCTGGGTCGCCGCGGCGCTGGCGGCCGTCGCCGCCGTGCTGGTGCGCACCCTGATCCCGAACTCCGGTGTCCGTACCGGCGGCAGGTTCGACCTGCCCGGGTCGGTGGGCCTGTCCGTCGCGCTGCTCCTGCTGCTGCTCGCGGTCTCCAAGGGCTCGGACTGGGGCTGGGGCAGCGGTGTCCCCGGCACCATGCTCGCCGTCGCGGTCGCGGTGCTCCTGGTGTGGGGCTGGTGGGAGCTGCGCTCGCCGCACCCGCTGGTCGACCTGCGCGTCAGCGTGCGGCGCCAGGTCCTGCTCACCAACACCGCGTCCCTGGTGTTCGGCTTCTCCATGTTCGCCATGTCCCTGGTCGTCCCGCAGCTGCTCCAGATGCCGCAGGTCACGGGGTACGGCTTCGGGCAGACGATCCTGGTCGCGGGCCTGGTGATGGCGCCCAACGGGCTGGTGATGATGGCGATGTCCCCGGTCTCGGCGCGTATCTCCCGGACCCTGGGGCCGAAGACGACCCTGATGGTCGGCGCCCTGCTGGTCGCGCTCGGCTACGGCCTGAGCCTGGTGTTCATGTCCACCATCTGGCAGCTCGTGATCGCCTCCACCATCATCGGCGCGGGCGTGGGCCTGGCCTACGGGGCCATGCCCGCCCTGGTCATGGCGGCCGTCCCCCGGACCGAGACCGCGGCGGCCAACAGCCTCAACACCCTGATGCGCTCCATCGGCACCTCCGTGGCCAGCGCCGTCGCTGGCGTGGTCATCGCCAACGTGACCATGACCGCGGGCGGAGAGGTCTTCCCCGCCCGGGAGGCCTTCACCCTGGTCCTGGGCCTGGGCGCCCTCGCCGCGCTCACCGCCTTCGCCGTCGCCGCCTTCCTGCCCGGGCGCAAAGCGACCGCCGAGCGACCGGACCGGCCCGAACCCCTGCCCACGGCTCCCGACCTGTGCGAGGACCCCTCGGAGGATGGCGGGACCGGGCGCGACCAGGCGCGGGAGCACCCCAGCAGACTCAGTTGAATCAGTTGAATCAGTCGAAGCCGAGCACGCGGCTGGACGCGCGCCCTGGCCGCTTCCGCCTGTTCCGCGACCTGGAGGGATTCGGCGAGGGGATCGGGAGCGGCGCGGACTCACCCGGCCCGAGCGGCGGTGGGGGCGCCGCCGACGCGTTCGGGCGTCGGTTCCCCCATGGGTGGCGGACAGTCGCCGGGGGGATGTGACAGGACCTCCCAGACACCGGGGTCGGGTGTCTACCCTGGTCGGGCGGTGGTTCCCCGGGGAGCGCCCGAGCCCGAGGAGGGCGGCGGGACCCACCGCGCGGTCACACGAACACGAGGGGGAAACCGTGCGCGGTGTAGTGATGTACCAACCCGGAGACGTGCGGGTCGAGGAGCGCGAGGATCCGAGGATCATCGAACCCACCGACGCGGTCATCCGGATCTCCGCGACCTGTATCTGCGGGTCGGACCTGTGGCCCTACCGGGGCGTCGAGCCCGCCGACCACCAGGTGATGGGGCACGAGTACGTCGGCGTGGTCGAGGAGACCGGCTCGGACGTGCGCGACGTCAGGGTCGGCGACTTCGTCGTCGGCTCGTTCGTCATCTCCGACAACACCTGCGAGATCTGCCGGGCGGGCTACCAGTCCAGGTGCGTGCACGCCTCCTTCGTGGCCCAGGCGATCGGCACCCAGGCGGAGCGGGCCCGCATCCCTCACGCGGACGGCACCCTGGTCGCCACGCCGGGGCAGCCGGAACCGGAGCTGATCCCCTCACTGCTGGCCGTGTCCGACGTCCTCGGCACCGGCTGGTTCGCCGCCGACGCCGCCCAGGCGGGCCCGGGCCGGACCGTGGCGGTCGTCGGGGACGGAGCGGTGGGCCTCATGGGGGTGCTGGCCGCCAGGCAGCTCGGCGCGGAGCGCGTCATCGCGATGTCGCGCCACGCGGAACGGCAGGAACTCGCCCGCTTCTACGGGGCCACGGACATCGTCGCCGAGCGCGGCGACGAGGGCGTGGAGAGGATCCGGGAGCTGACGAACGGGCTCGGCGCGCACGCGGTGATCGAGGCGGTCGGCACGCAGGAGTCGATGATGCAGGCCATCCGGTCGACCCGCCCCGGGGGCCACGTGGGATACGTCGGCGTCTCGCACAACGTGGAACTGCCCGGCGACGAGCTCTTCTTCAGCGCCGTGCACCTGCACGGCGGCCCCGCCCCGGTGCGCCGGTTCCTGCCCGACCTGATCCGTCGGGTCTGGGACCGCGAGATCGACCCTGGCAGGGTCTTCGACCTGAGCCTGCCCCTGGAGCAGGCCGCCGAGGGCTACCGGGCGATGGACGAACGGCGCGCGATCAAGACGCTCCTGACGGTCTGAACCCGCCCGTGGAACACGGCGGCGGGTCGGGGTCCGGGCGGGTGAGTCCGGCCGGGCCCCGGCCGCTCGGAGACCCCGGCGCGTCGGTCGACCGCTCCCCCCACCGCCGTCGGAACGGCCGGGGTCCGGCGGACCGGGAACCGTCAGCGCCTTTTCAGGACCGGTCCGGCAGGTCGACGCCGGTGCCGCCGTGCCCGCGGTCGTTCTCCACGTGGGTGGCCGCGAGGGTGCCCAGCAGGGCGAAGGCGTCAGCCGAGGGGGTACCGGGTTCCACTGTGTAGGTGACGATCCACAACCGCTCCTCACCGGCCGGCTCGAACACGTCGAAGGTGACCTCGACGAGGCCGACGTCGGGGTGGCGGAACGCCTTGGTGCCGGTGCGGTGGCTGTGGACGTTGTGGCGGTCCCAGTCCTTCCTGAAGGTGGTGCTGAGCGCCGACAGCTCCCCGATCAGCGCGGTGAGTTCCCCGTCCAGCGGGTTGCGTCCCGCTTCCAGACGCATCATCGCGGAGGTGGTGCGCCTGGCCAGGGGCCAGTCGACGTAGTAGTCCCGGGCGCGGGGGTCCAGGAAGACGAACCGCGCCATGTTGGGCGGGCACCGTTCGGTGTCGAAGTGCGGCGCGTACAGGGCCCTGCCCAGGCGGTTGGCGGCCACCAGGTCCTGGCGGGCGTTGTGGACGATGGCGGGTGTGTCCATCGTGTCGAGCATCCGCTGCACCGAGGGCCGCACGGCCGGGACCGGTGGCTCGGCGGGGCGGGCACGGGCGCCGGAGGCGGCGCGCGCGAGGTCGAACAGGTGGGCGCGCTCGACATCGTCCAGCATCAGGGCCCGGGAGACCGCGTCCAGCACGCTGTCGGAGGCGCCGGCGATGTTGCCGCGTTCCAGCCGGGTGTAGTAGTCGGTGCTGACCCCCGCGAGCATCGCGACCTCCTCGCGGCGCAGCCCGGGCACCCGGCGGTCGTCCCCGTAGGCGGGAATCCCCACCTGCTCCGGTGTCACACGCGCTCGTCTGGTGACCAGGAACTCGCGCACGGTCTTCTTGTCCATAACCCCAGGTTAGGCAGGGCCACCACGGAGTGGCAGGCCCTGCCGGACCCCCTCAGGTGAGGCTCCGGCAGGGCCCGCCGGTCGACGCGTCCCCGGGCTCACCCCGTGAGGGCGCCGACCGGTTGCCTGAGGATGGTGCGCAGCTTCTCCGACGCGACCCTGCGGAAGTCGCTGAGGTAGATCTCGTGGTGCCTGCCAAGCATGCGCAGCCCGTTGTCCGGGATGAACTCGTGGTGCATCCGCCGGAGCACGTCCGCCTCGCCGTCGAAGGAGCCGACGTGCAGCGTCTGCACGCAGCGGCCCTCCGACAGCGGCTCCAGGCGGACGTCGCCGAGGCGCGCGGGCCTGTTCTTCGCCGCGACCCGCTCCACGGCGGCGGCGAACATGTCCTGGCCGATCCAGTCCGGGACCATGATCATCATCGTCCAGTCCCACCGCGACTTGTCGCGCGCCGCCGTGAAGGCGTCCATGTCCTCGGCCCACCACAGGCCCTCCAGGGGCATGACGACGTAGTCGCGCCCGAGGTCCCGCTTGCTGGCGAACTTGAGCTTGTAGGCCACCGGGTAGAGCGCCTGGACCGCCTCGGTGAAGGCCGGGGAGGTGTTGGGGTCCCCGTGGCCGTCGATCATGAGGTAGCGCAGGTCCGGCACCTCCGTGATCCGGAACCGGTCCCGTTGCGCCTGGTAGGCGTCGAGGGTCCTCTTGAAGTCAGTCTTGTCCGTCATCGGGCGCCTGGACTCGGCTGGCGAGCCACGACCTTTCCGCCTCCAGGAGGCTCAGTGAGTACGAGAACACCTCGCGCGCCGCGGGCGCGAAGGGGGCCTGCGCCCGCTCGGCCTCCCGGACCGCGGCGATGCGCTCCTCCACCCGGTCCAGCCGGGCGCGCAGCGCCCCGGCGTACTCGCGCTCGGAGAGCAGGGGCAGGTTGGCGACGCCCACCAGCAGCGGATGCGCCACCGGCCGCGGCTCCCGGATGAGGTCGAGCGCGCCGCGCCGCGCCGTCCGCCTTCCGGCTTCGGTGGCGTGGAACACGCGGCGGGACTTCGCGGCGGCGGGGGCCTCCGGGACGTGGACCAGGCCCCGCTTCTCCAGCTTGGTGAGCAGGTAGTAGATCGAGGAGAAGCCGATGTCCGTCCACTGGCGGACGCCGCGGCGCTCGATGACCTGTTCCAGGTCGTAGCCGTGTTGGGGGCGTTCGATGACCAGGCCCAGGACGGTGAGTTCGGCGGGTGTCAGTTCCACGCACGTATTCTAGTACTAGGATAGAACAGTGGAGAACCCCTCTCCGAGGAGTTCTCGTCCCCGCGGGACGCGTGGCGGCGCCCTGGCCGCCGGGACCCGCCGGATGGGGACGGACCGCGTCCCTCCGCGCAACGGAAGCATCCGCGCGGAGGGACGCGGAAGAACCCCCTCAGCGGCTGTTCGCCTCGCGCACCCAGCGGTGCGTCAGGAGGCGGTCACCGTGGCGGCGCCTGCGGTTGTCGGCTTTGACGTACCGCTGCCACTCCGCGGTGCATCCGCGCCTGTGGCACCCGGAGCAGCATCCGTGGCTCATCACCACCGAGTCAGGGTGGCTCCACTGGCACCGCGTGTCGGGCCTCGCACGCGTCGGCTCCGGCGGCAGGTCGCAGGGTCCGTGGCCGTGGTCGTGCAGCGCCACCGCTCCGTGTTCGCGCTGGCGCACCCACAGCGGTTTGGTCTTGTCCGTACGGGACATCTCGTTCCTTCCGGAACCCGCCGCCCTCCCGGACCCTCCGGGAGGGCGGCTAGGTCGACATCCCCATCACGACCACCTCCTCATACGGCGTTCACGGAACGGACCGATCCACCCTAGAACATCCGAACCCACGGCGGCGGCCCGGCCCCGGAGGCCAGTCCCAGGACATGCGGTGAGCGGTGGACACGTCGGTGGGCGCACCGCCGAAGCGGGCCGCGAGGAGTCCCGCGGGAGGACCTCGTGCCCCCGCCAGCACAGCAGCAGACCCCGCCCGGCCGGACCGACGCCATGGACCCCAGGCCCGACCACGACGAGGAGTCCTACCGGGGATCGGGGCGGCTCACCGGCAAACGAGGGCGGGCGACCGTAGCGTTCGATTCCCATCCATTGCAACGACCGGGGTGGAGTTTGTTGCATTAGATCCAGAACCATTGCAACAATTTCCCGGCTATCACCTGCAAATATGGAACTTATCCGCAAATCTCCTGTTGCCACAATCCTGAACGCAACGTAGCTTTTCCATCATCAGAAACAACGAGCCGCACCAGCGCCGCCAAACCCAGGCCACCCACGGCACCGCCGAACTGCGCACCGAATCCGGCGACATCACCGCCCGCGGCCTCTGACCGGCAGCACGGCGATCCCCTCCCTCCAGTCCAACCGCGTCACCGTTTCGAAGGAGCACACCACCATGTCCGTCACCCCCAACGAGCAGAACCGCCCGGAACTGCACAAGACCATGCAGGAGATCGTCGACTCCGGTTTCGTCGGAATGCAGCTGCGCGTGCACGACGAACAGGGCGAGTGGGTCGGCAGCGCCGGGGCGCGCAGGCTGGGCGAGTCGGAGAGGCCGCCGACCGACGGGCACTTCCGGATCGGTAGCGCCACCAAGAACTTCGTCGCGACCACGGTGCTCATGCTGGTGGCCGAGGGCAGGACCGGGCTGGAGGACCGGGTGGCCGACCACCTGCCCGAGTTCGGGCTGGACCGGCGGATCACGGTACGGATGCTGCTCCAGCACACCAGCGGGATCTTCAACCACACCGGCGAGTTCCACGAGGACGGGACGTTCGCGCCGGGGGTCACCTGGGCGGGCCGGGAGTGGGTGGAAAACCGGTTCCGGACCTACCCGCCGGAGGAGCTGGTGCGGCTGGCGCTGTCCAAGCCGTCCCGGTTCGAGCCGGGGACGGACTGGAGCTACGCCAACACCAACTACGTGGTGGCCAGGCTGCTGGTCGAGCGGGTCACCGGCCGCTCGTTCTCGGAGGAGCTGGAGCGGCTGATCCTGGGACCGCTGGGAATGGCCGGCACCGTGGCACCGGGCACCTCGCCGGAGGTCCCCGAGCCGCACGCCCACGCCTACTACCGGTACGAGGAGGACGGCCGGGAGAAGACGGTCGACGTCACCCGCCAGAACCCCTCCTGGATCTCGGCCGGTGGTGACATGATCTCGACCACCCGTGACCTGCACACGTACTTCTCCGCGCTGATGGGCGGCAAACTCCTGCCGACCGAGCTGCTGGACCAGATGCGCACGCCGGAGGCGAAGGCCGGCTACGGCCTGGGGGTGTTCGTCCAGGAGACCGACGGCGGCACCGTCTTCCACCACAACGGCGGCATCGCGGGCTCGGCGGCGCTGATGTACGCCACGGCCGACGGCGGCAGGACCCTGACCGCCTCGCTGACCTATGTGGACGACGCCGAGATGTCCCTGGCGCAGACGTTCCAGGAGACGACGCAGAGGCTCGTCGAGGAGGTGTTCGGCGGCAGGCGGTCCGAGGCTGGTGACGAGGCGGTCGAGCAGGGCGCCGAGGCGGCCAAGGCGGCTCAGCCGACGGGTTGAGCGCCACGGACCCGCGACCGCTGAGGACGGACTCCTCGCGGTGGCGCACCTGGCGCGACGTGGACCGGGCCGCACCGGACCCGACGGGTTCGGTGCGGCCCGTCCCCTCTGCTCCGGGCGCCCGGGCGGGCACACCGGAGGCTACGGGGACGAGTCCCTCACGGCGGTACCCCCCGTCCCCGTGGAGAGGGCGTCGGGGAGCCGGTCGACGCACCCGCCCAGCGGGACGGCCCGGGCCGTGCTTGACACCGACGCTCCGGCTCGGGCATTCTCCCCGAACGTCACGAAACGGCCCGTCTCGTGACGCCCCCTTGGAAGGACATGCATGGACGCTGACGTGATCGTCGTGGGCGCCGGTCCGACCGGCCTGACGCTGGCCGCCGAGCTGCGCCTGGCCGGGCTGCGGCCGCTGGTGCTGGAGCGGTACCCGCAGCGTCGAAGCGCCCCCAAGGCCGGTGGCCTCGGCGGTCAGATCCTCGAACTGCTGCGTCACCGGGGCCTGCTGGAGCGGTTCGAGGCAGCCTGCACCGGCCCCGCCCCGGCTCCCCGGTTCCCGTTCGGCGGTGTGCACCTGGACCTCACCCAGCTGGCCGATCCCCCGATGCACGCCCTGCCCCTCCCACAGCAGCGGCTGGAGCAGCTGCTCGACGAACGCGCCGCCGAACTCGGCGTCGACGTCCGTCGCGGACACGAGGTGGTCGGGCTGAGCCAGGACGACGCCGCCGTGACCGTGGACGTGCGCGGCCCGGACGGGCCGTACCGGGTGACCACCCGCTACCTCGCGGGGTGCGACGGTGCACGCAGCCGGGTCCGCGAGCGGGCCGGTATCCCCTTTCCCGGCACCACCTACCCGGAGGTCAACCGGCTGGCCCAGGTCGTCCTGCCCGACACGGTGACCGTGCTCGACAACGGCGACCTCGACGTTCCCGGTTTCGGCACGGTCCGCGCGGGCTTCACCCGGACCGAACACGGCCTCCTCGGGGTCAGCGCGTCGTCGGACTCCAGGGTCGCCTCCCTCTACACCGTCGAGGACGAGGCCACCGAGTACGACGACGACGCACCGATGACCGTGGCCGAACTCCAGGGCAGCCTCCGCCGCGTGCTCGGCATGGACATGCCCCTGGGAGAGCCGGTGCGGCTGTCGCGGTTCACCTTCAAGGCCCACCAGGCCGCGCGCTACCGTGACGGACGGATCCTGTTGGCCGGTGACGCGGCGCACCTGTTCCCCGCCACCGGTGTGGCGATCAGCGCGGGCATGCTCGACGCGGTCAACCTGGCCTGGAAGCTGGCCGCCGACGTCCACGGTTGGGCGCCGGAGGGCCTGCTGGACACCTACCACGACGAACGCCACCTCGCCGGGGCCCGCACCATGCTGCACACCCGGGCCCAGGTGGCGCTGCGGCGCGGGCACGACCCGGCCGCCGAAGCGCTCCGGGAGGTCTTCCAGGAACTGCTCGCCGACGAGCAGCCGCTGCGCCGCATGGGAGCGCTCGTCGCCGGGTCCGACATCCGCTATCCGGTGTCCGGCGCCGACCACCACGCGCTGGTCGGCGCCTTCGCACCCGACCTCACCCTGCACACCGACCAGGGCATGACCAGCGTCGCGGAACTCATGCGCACCGCGCGTCCCGTGCTCCTCGACCTCACCGGCCGCGGGGACCTGCACGAGACCGCCCGGGCCTGGCACCCGCGCGTCGACGTCCACACCGCCAAAACCGACGACCGGCCGGTCGACGCCCTCCTGATCCGCCCGGACGGCCACGTCGCCTGGGCCGCGAACGTCGACGAACCCGCTGGCGGCGCCGCGTCCGCGCTGCGCGAGGCGCTCTCCACGTGGTTCGGTGCTCCCTGAGAACCGGCCATGCCGACCACCGGTGGCAGACGGCACGCGAACAACTACGCCTGGACGGCCCCCGGTAGGGCCGGGGCACCTTGTTCTCCGTTGCGCCCACGGGTGCCATCGCCCCCTGCGGGGCTGCGCCTCTCCCTCACGGAGGCCGGGGAGCCGCGCGGGTGGAAGTTCCGCGACGAACAGGCCGACCGGGGCCGGGAGGCCCGGTCCCGGAGGGCGGCCCCCGTGGCGCCCTCCGGGACGGACCGGGTCCTCAGCCGCTGGCGGGCGTGCTCTCGCCCACGTCCTCGCGCAGCTGCTCCAGGGTGTTCTTCAGCAGCCGGGAGACGTGCATCTGGGAGTAGCCCATGCGGTCGGCGATCTCGGTCTGGGTGTGGTCGCCGAAGAAGCGCAGCTTGAGGATCTCGCGCTCGCGTTCGGGCAGGCGGGCCAGGGCGGGTTTGAGCGACTCCCGCTGCACGATCCGCTCCAGGCCCTCGTCCTCGCTGCCCAGGTGGTCCTCCAGGCGGGCGCCCTCCTGACCGTCGGAGTCGGAGGAGTCGGGGGCGTCCAACGAGAGGGAGCGGTAGGACTCCGAGGCCTGGACGAGCTCGACGACCTCCTCCTCGTCCAGCCCCATCTCCTTGGCGATCTCGGCGTTGGTGGGGACGCGCGCGTGGGTCTGCTGGAAGGTGTTGAGCACCTGGCGCAGCTTGATCCGGTTCTCCTGGTGGCGCCTGGGGACGCGGATGGCCCAGGTGTGGTCGCGGAAGTGCCGCTTGATCTCGCCGGTGACCGTGGGCATCAGGTAGGAGATGAAGGGCTTGCCGCGGTCGGGCTGGTAACCGTGGATGGCCTTGACCAGGCCGACCATGGCGGTCTGCTTGAGGTCCTCCAGCGGTTCGCCGCGGCCGTTGTAGCGGCGGGCGAGCTTGTTGACCAGCGGCTGGTAGCGGACCACGACCTGCTCGCGCAGCCTGACCGCGCGCGGGTCGTCCTCCTCCAGGCCGTGGAGTTCGGCGAGCAGTTCCTCGGCCGGGGTCTCCTTCTCCGAGGCGAACGCGCGCGCTCTGGGGATGAGGGTCGTGTGGTCGGCGGCGGTCTGGGACACGGTGTTTTGGTCCAACGTGGTGGACAAGAGAAAACCCCCGGTGCTCTGGTCCTGTGTGCTCCTGTCTGTCTGCCTGGGCAGGCACCGGTGCTCCAACCCGTTCCCGACCGCGGTTCGGGTGCTGCGGCCCGGTGGGCGGCGCCGGTGCGACCACTACCGTTCCCTCAGAAACGACTTCAAAAGCCGTAGGGCCACATTTTTGTTGTCGCGCGGCAAGTATCAACACAAGAGGGCCCTCACCAGCAGATAAGGGGCGCATAAGGGGCGGACGCGCCCGTGAACCGTCCACGATGGCCCGCCCCGTCCCGCCACCACCGCGGGAAGGCGCTCCCGGGCTTCGCATCCGGTCGGGTCCGCGCTCCAGGAGGCACGCGGCCCCCGTGAGGGACGGGTGCCGCGCCCGGTGGTGGCGGCCGTCAGTCGAGGATGGCCGTCGCCTCGACCTCGACGAGCACGTCGGGTTCGAAGAGGTGGTCCACGCCGATGAGCGACGACGGCGGAAGCGGCGTCGGGAGACCGATCTCCTCGGCGACCTCCGCGACCCCGGCCATGAAGGCGTCGATCTTGCCGGGCTCCCACGCCGTGACGTAGAAGGTCAGGCGCAGGACGTCGTCGAAGGTCGCCCCCGCTCCGGCCAGGCCCGTCGCGGTGTTGCGCAGCGCCTGGGCCACCTGCCCGGCGAGGTCACCCGGAGCCACCGGGGTCGCGTCGGCGCGGCGGGCGATCTGTCCGCTGACGTGCACGTGGCGCGTACCGGTGCCGACGGCGACGTGGTGGTACGGGGTGGGCCGCATCATGCCCTCGGGGGTGAAACGCTGAACGGTCATTCCTGTGTCCTCGCGACTGGTTCCGACTGGGTCTAATGTTGATACCTGGTATCAGAAGGAAACCGCAACGAGACTAGGTGTCATGACGGATACCGGGCAGGCAGCCCACGACGACCTCGGGATCACCGCGCCGCACCGCGAGCTCCTCAACCAGATCCTGGACAAGTGGTCGGTGGAGGTGCTCAACGTGCTCTGCGAGCGCCCCTCGCGCTTCAACGAACTGCGCCGCGCGATCCCCGCGGTGACCCAGAAGTCGCTCACCGCGACCCTGCGCCGCCTCGAACGCAACGGCATCGTCCACCGCGCGGTCGTCGGCTCGCGGCCGGTCGCCGTCGAGTACCGGATCACCCCGCTGGGCAAGACGCTCCGGCACCCGGTGGACGTGCTGCTCGACTGGATCTCGGCGCACACACCCGAGATCGAGCGGGCACGCGGGCGCTTCGACCTCGAACAGGACGGCGGCTGAGGCCCGGGGCGGCCGGACCGCCGCGTCGCTCGTCGGCGGCGCGGCCGACGCACACGGACCCCGGCGCTACCGCTCGGTGTGCGGCCCCCGGCAGGCGCCGCGTGCGGTGGCCAGGCGGGTTCCCGCCCACACACGGGGGCACGGTCAGCCCGGTACGCCCCGGTCAAGCGCTCATGCCGGAGGCCCTCGCAGCGGGGGTGGGAGGTGTGGGGGCGTGGCCGGTCCTCGGTGACGGGGCGCGGTGGTACCTTTCCTCCCAACGACCTACCTGATCCGCAGGGGAGTCCGCGCTCGCGCGCGCCCTGACCACGGAGCCAGGCCCATGCACCACTCCCCCGCCGTCACCGGCCCCACCGTCCAGTGGGACATGCTGGAGGGCACCACCCCGCGCGGCCTCCTCGGACTGAGCGACCCGAACGTGCACCGCGTCGGCGACCGCTGGTGCATGTTCGTCGGCGGTTTCTCCACCTCCTTCCGCAACCGCCTGTACCGGGCCGCGCTGCCGGTCGGCGCGGACCTGCGCCTCACCGGCTGGCGGATCGACGCCTCCACGCGGGGCCGCACGCTCGCGCTGGTCCCGGACGCCCCGCGCGGCGCCTGGGACGCCGGGGGGATGCACACCCCCTGCTACGTGCCGCCGCACCGGGGTGCGCCCGCACGCGTCTACTACGCCGGGCGGCGCACCGCCCATCACTACGGACCCGGCAGCCTCTACTCGATCGGTGTGCTCGAACAGCGGGCCGACGGCTCGTGGCGGCGCCGACCGCACCCCGTGCTGAGCGGTTCCGCGGACCGCCCCAGCGTGCTGGAACCCACCGTCATCGCCGTCGGGGGCGGCTACCGCATGTGGTTCCTGACGGCTCCCCACGAGGTGGGCCCCGGCGAGCAGCCCGACTTCGAACTGCGGGTCGCCGACAGCGCCGACGGCCTGCGCTGGTCCGCGTCCCGCACGTTCACGACCCGGGAGGAGGGCTTCTTCGACAACGCCCTGCACCGCGGCCCCGACGGCTGGACGATGCTGCTGGCCCGGGGCACCAACCTGCACGGCACCACGCCCTTCCCCGACCAGGGGCTGTGGGCGACGCGGGCGCGGTTCCCCTCGGCCGACCGGGCGGCGTGGTCCCCGCCGGTCCGGATCCTGGACACGGACCGGCCCGCGACGCCGCGCTGGATGGGGCGGGGAGTCTGCGGTCCCAGCGTCGCGGCCACCGGGGACGGAACGCTCCTGCTCTTCTTCACCGGCACGCACGCGGCCCGGCCCTGGTGGCGGGAGGCGGCCGGTCGCGTCGCCGCCCTGCGCCGCCCGCCCGTGCCCGCTCCGTACTTCCTCGCCACGGGCGGGGCGCGGCTGGCGCTCCCCGCTGAGGAGACGTGACCCCCGGACGCGTCAGTGGTGTGCATCCCGACCCGCCTCTCCCTGCCCGACCCGCGCGGAGCACCCGAACCCCCGTCGCACGCCGACACCACCCACGAACGATGTGTGCTTGTCACGGCTTTTCCATGAGGTTCACACCGCCATCCCATGACACGGTGCCACTGGTGGACTCGGCGGAGTGACAGCAGGCTGGACACGCGCCTCTGGCGACGGCGGCTCCGGACGTTCCGCGACGGACGGACGGCGGGGTGCCGCGCCAGCGGGGCGACGGTGAATCCGACATCCAGGAGGCTGGAGACATGGGACGAAGGTGGAGCGCGGGCCGAAGCCTGCCCCCGATGGTGGTGGTCTGTCTGGCCGGTTCGCTGGTCGCGGCGGCACCGGCCGCGGCCGAGGAGCGGGGCGAGGCGCCGACGACGGCACTGGAGTGGGGCGCCTGCCCCGAGGACGTCCAGGACGAGACGCACCCGCTGGAGTGCGCCACCGTGCCGGTGCCCATGGACTACGACGACCCTGAGGGCGCCGAGATCGAGATCATGGTGTCGCGGCTGGCCAGCACGGACCCGGACCAGAGGCGCGGCGTGCTGCTGCTCAACCCGGGCGGCCCGGGCGGGTCCGGGCTGTCGATGCCCGCGGGCCTGGCCTCCCTGGGCATACCCGCCAGTGTCCTGAACAGCTACGACCTGATCGGTATGGACACCCGCGGGGTCGGGCACTCGTCCGCGGTGAGCTGCGGCTTCACCACCGACCAGGAGTACCTCGGCAACATCCCGCCCTACGCGGTCGACGAGGCGGCGGTCACCGAGCGGGCCGGGGTCGCCGAAGCGGCGGCCGACCAGTGCGCGCGCAGCGACGACAACGAGCAGATACGCCACATCTCGACGGCCAACATGGCCCGCGACCTGGACCGGATCCGGGCCGCGCTCGGCGAGGAGAAGGCCAGCTTCTTCGGACTGTCCTACGGGTCGGCGCTGGGCGCCGCCTACGCCTCGATGTTCCCCGAGAGCACCGACCGGATCGTGCTCGACAGCAACATCGGCGACACCTTCCTCGACTACGACGGCATGCGCAGGTACGCCCTGGGCTTCGAGGAGACCTTCCCCGACTTCGCCGCGTGGGCAGCGGAGCGCGACGGCAGCTACGGCCTGGGCGACTCGCCCGAACAGGTCCGGGAGACCTACTTCGAGACCGCCACGCGGCTCGACGAGGAGGGGCCGGTGGCCGGTCTCGACGGTCACCTCTTCCGGCTGTCCATCTTCGCGGCGCTGTACAGCGAACGGAGCTACGCGCAGACGGCGCAGATGTGGCAGTCCGTGCGCCTGACGGACGAGGAGGCGGTACGGCAGCACCTGGAGGAGAGCGGGCTCGGCGGCGCGCCGGTCGGCGGCGCCGGGGCGGCGACGGGAGAGCTGTCGCCCGGCGACAACGCCTGGACGGTGTTCCTCGCGACGACCTGCAACGACGTCGAGTGGCCCGAGGACCTGGCCACCTACCAGGAGGGCGTGGCCGAGGACCGGGAGAAGTACCCGATGTACGGCGCGGCCAGCGCCAACGTCATGCCCTGCGCCTACTGGACCGAGCCGTCCGAGCCCGCCGTGGAGATCACCGGTGAGGGTCCGAGCAACGTCCTGATCATGCAGAACCTGCGCGACCCAGTGACGCCGCACCTCGGCGGCGTGCTGCTGGACGAGAAGTTCGGCCAGCGGTCCCGACTGGTGAGCGTCGACGACAGCGGTCACGGCACCTACGTCTACGGCGACAACCCCTGCGCCTGGGACGTGGCCACGAGCTACCTGGTCGACGGCGAGTTCCCGGAACAGGACGTCTCCTGCGGGGCGTCCGGGGCCTCCGGGCTGGGGCTGGACGGCCAGACCCAGCGGTCGCGGGCCGAGACCCTCGGCCAGTTTCAGGGCACCGCCTGAGCACACGGTTGGGGGAGACCGCCACCGCTGAGCGCTGAGGGACGGGACGGCACCGCTCGTCCCGTCCCTCGGCGCTCCTCACGGCCGGTCGCGCCCGGGGCGCGTTCCCGGGGCCGTGGCCGCGCCACGGACGCGTTCCTCCGCCGGTGCTTGCGAGGTTCGGGCACCGGCCCCGTGGAGCGCCCCGGTTCACCAGCCGGTGAGCAGCAGGTGGTTCACCAGAAGTGCCGTGGCCGCCTGGACGGCCAGCCAGGCCCTGTAGTGGCGGTCCGGCAGGAGGGCGGCGGCCGGGACGAGCCACAGCACGAACGGCAGCCAGATGCGCTCGGTCTCGCCCTTGCTCATCCCCGACAGGGTCGCGGCGACGACCGCGCAGAGCGCGGCGGCCACCAGCAGGGCCGTCGTCGCGGTCTCCCGGGACGGCGACCGGCGCAGACCGAGCACCGACCCGGGCACCCGCGCCAGCGCCCGGCGCAGACCCGCCGCGGTCGCGAGCCCGGTCGTCAGGCACGCGACGGCCAGGTTCGCCCAGACCCAGTAGCCGTAGGGCCGGACCGACGCCAACCCCTGGTAGTAGCGCTCCACGAGCAGCTGGTAGCCCTCCCACCACCAGAAACCGGCCGCCGTGAAGGCCGCGGCGACGGCCAGGGCGCCCAGCAGCGCGTAGGGCAGGGGGCGCGCGGTCCGCGCGCACAGGAGCACCGCAACGGCCGGGATCCCGATGAGGACGAGCCCGTAGGACAGGTACACCGACCACCCCAGGAGCAGACCGGCCGCCAGCGCGGTGGCGCGCGGCGCACGCGCGTCGGGCGCCGCGGCCACGGCGAGCAGGGCCAGACCCCACGCGGTGACCGCCGCGAAGTACCCGTCCGCCGACGTGCCCACCCACACCGCGGCGGGCAGCAGCACGAGGAACGGGGCCGCCCTGCGCGCCGTCGACTCCGCGCCGAGCGCGCGCATCGCGACCAGGACCGCGGCGGCGGCCGAGCCGCCGACCACGACGCACCAGAGCCCGGCCCACGCCCCGCCGCCCAGACCGACCCGGTCCAGCGCGACGAACGTCAGGACGGCGCCCGGCGGGTGCCCGGCCACGTGCGTGGGCCAGTTGTCGGGCTGCCCGATGAGGATGTGCCGGGTGAACGTGCTCAGCGCGGCGCCCACGTCCTGGAAGCGGTCGACCGAGGACAGGTACTCGTGGGGGGACAGCAGGCGGCTGACGATCCCGCGCCGCCAGCCGTCGACCAGCGCGAGCGCGGTGGTCCAGAGCGTGGACGCGGCCCAGACGGCCCACACCAGGGCGCGCCAGGGCAGGGCGCGCGCCGCCGAGGGTCCGCAGGCCACCACCGCCGCCGCCAGGGCGAGGGCGGGGACCGTGCCGGGTCCCATGTGGGGGAACCAGGACGCGTACAGCGGCGGCCAGTCCACGTGCAGGACGCCGTGGGCGCGCTCGATCCGGGTGCCGACGACGGCGGCCGACGCGAAGAGGAGCAGCGCCAGGGCCGCCACGGACAGGTCGGCGCGCAGACCCGTCCGGGAGGCGCCGACCGCGTCCCGGACCTCGCGCTGGTGGAGTTCGGGCCGCGTCACGCCGTCACCGCTGGGCGGACGCGTCCCGGCGTCGGGTTGCCCCGCGGCGCGCGCAGTGCCGCGAACCGGCGCCCCCGCACCTGCCAGGCCTCCGACCACTCCCACCCGGCCCCCCGCGCGCACCGCCGCAGGGCGTGGAGCCCGAGCCGCGCCCACGGGAACGGGGCGCCCGGTTCCCCCCGTCCGTCGGTGACCTGCACCGTCACGCACTCGTGGACCTCGTGGGCGGCGGTCTCGACGATGAGCAGACCGCCGGGCAGCACGACCTCCCGCATCCGGGCCAGCAGCTCCCCGGGGGCTCCGCCGATACCGATGTTGCCGTCGACCAGCAGCGCGGTACGCCAGGCGCCCTCTCCGGGTAGGGGATCGAACACCGAGGCGCACACCGCCCGGCCGCCCGCCTCGACCGCGCGTGACACGGCCACGGGGTTCATGTCCACGCCCAACGCCGTGCGGCCCCGGGCGGCGAGCGCCACGACCATGCGCCCGGGTCCGCACCCGGCGTCCAGGGTGTCGCCCTCGGAGCGCTCCAGCACGCTCTCGTCCGCGGCGTCGGTCTCCCCGCACCAGCGTTCGACGTCCAGGCGGAGCATCCACCCGTCGGGCCGTCGCAGGAAGAGGGGACCGCGGCCGTTGGCGAGCGCCTGGGAGTAGGGGTCGCACAGCCACGGAGCCGTCCTCGTGTCGATCCCGGTCTCGGTCGTGCTCACCGCCGACACCCCGCTCTCCCGAGCCCGACGGCCCTGCCGAAGCGGCTGCCGGGAACGAGCGAGGCCACCAGCGCGGCGTCGCGGGGCGTGTCGACGTCCGTGAGCACGTCCAGATCGCCCACACGCAGCCCGGCGTCGACCAGCCGCGCGCGTTGGAACCGTCCTGTGTGCTCCGTCGACATCGGGACGCCGCGCAGCAGGCGGGGGTCGGGTTCGGCCAGGCCGAGCGCCCAGAAGCCCCCGTCCTCGCTCGGACCGAACCACGCGTCGACGCGCTCCCACCCGTCCGGGGCCAGGGCGGGCGCCAGGAGCTCCCCGGTCACCTGGGGGGTGTCCATGCCGATCAGCAGAGAGGGGCCCGAGCACCGGGCGAACGCGTGCGCGAGCCGTTCGTCGAGCCCGCCGCCCGACTGCGGGACCACCTCGAACCCCGGCGGGAGCCAGGGTCCGGGCCGCCCCTCCAGCACCAGGAGTCTCCTGCGGGCGGGGAGCGAGCGCACCGTGTGCAGGGTGTCCGCCAGGGCGGCCTCGGCGACCGCGGCGGCCTCCCTCGGCGAGTACTCGGGGGTCAGCCGTGTCTTGACCCGCCCGGGAACGGGTTCCTTGGCGATCACCAGCAGGGTGGTGCCCCCTACCGGGAGGTCGGACTCAGCGGTCCGGGTCATGGCCGCCCTCCCCTCGCGCGCACGCCCTCCGAGGCCGCTGGCCCGCGCAGCACCGCCGTCATGTCGCGCACGGCGGTCCACGTGCCGCGCCACGTCCCCGTCACCTTGGAGGCCCCCGACCTCGGCAGGTAGGGAACGTCCACCTCGTCGACCCGCCACCCGGCGTCGGCGGCGCGCACGACCGTCTCCAACGGGTAGCCCGAGCGCCGGTCGGTCATCCCCAGTTTGAGGAGGTCCGTCCTACGGGCGGCGCGCATCGGGCCGATGTCGCGCACCCGCACCCCGGTCCGCGAGCGCAGCATCCGCGCGACGACGGCGTTGCCGATCCTGGCGTGCGTCGGCCAGGTCCCCCTGCGGACGGGGCGCCGCCTGCCCACGACCAGGTCCGCCCCGCCGACCCGCACCCGGTCCACCATCGCCGGGAGCAGGGCGGGGTCCAGGGAGGCGTCGCAGTCGCAGAAGCAGACGAACTCGGCGGTCGCGGCGGACAGGCCCGCGTGGCACGCCGCGCCGAAGCCCCTGCGCGGTTCGGAGACGACGAGGGCTCCCAGCGCCGCCGCGATGTCGGCCGATCCGTCCGTGGACCCGTTGTCCACGACGATCGCCCGCCACCCCGGTGGGACGCGTTCCATGACCCAGGGCAGGGCGGACGCCTCGTCCAGACAGGGCAGCACCACGTCGACCGGTGGCGGCGGGTCGCCGCCCGCCGTGTCGGGCGGCGCCTGCGCCGGTTCGTCCTGGCCGTACTCGTGTGGTTCTCTGATCACTCTGGTTACGCTACGAAGTCATGTGGACACAGAGCGGGAAAGGCGGTCGCGACACGCGGACACATCGGCCTTCGGTGCTCCGGACCCGGCCGAACCGCGCAGTTCGGCGCGGGCGAACTCGGCCATCCCCTCGGCGAAACCGATCCTCGGCCGCCAGGACAGCTCCTCCATCAGGCGGTCGGAGGAGGCGGTGATGTGCCGGACGTCGCCGAGCCGGTACTCGCCGGTGACGCGGGGTTCGGGGCCGCCGTGCGCGTCCGCCAGCGCACGGGCCATCTCGCCGATGGTGTGCGGCGTCCCGCTGCCGGTGTTGAAGGCGGACAGCTCCCCCCGGGCCCTGCCCGGTACGGCCTCCAGCGCCGCCACGTTGGCCCGCGCCACGTCGCCGACGTGCACGAAGTCGCGCCGCTGGCGGCCGTCCTCGAACACCCGGGGTGCCTCGCCCCGGGCCAGCGCCGAGCGGAAGAAGGAGGCCACGCCCGCGTACGGGGTGTCGCGCGGCATCCCCGGCCCGTACACGTTGTGGTAGCGCAGCGACACCGCGCGTCCGCCGACGGCCCGGGCCCACGACGCGCACAGGTGCTCCTGCGCCAGCTTCGTGGTGGCGTAGACGTTGCGCGGGTCGCTCGGCGCGTCCTCCCCCACCAGGCCGGGCACGAGCGGGGCCGCGCACCGGGGGCACGGGGGGTCGAACACCCCCGCCCGCAGGTCAGCCTCCGCCCTCGGGCCGGGACGGACGTCGCCGTGCTCGGGGCACGTGTACCGCCCCTCCCCGTAGACGACCATCGAACCGGCCATGACGATGTCGCGGACCCCGGTCCTGGCCATGGCGGCCAGCAGGACCGCCGTGCCCAGGTCGTTGCAGCGGACGTAGTCGGGGGCGTCCAGGAAGTCCGGCGAGCCCAGTCCCACCATCGCCGCCTGGTGGCAGACCGCGTCCACGCCCCTCAGGGCGCGCTCGACGATCTCGCCGTCGCGGACGTCACCCACGATGTCGACGGTTCTGTCCTCGGTGTCCCTCCCGTTGTGGGCCTGGGGCAGGTAGGCGTCGAGGGTGACCGCCTCGTGCCCGGCCAGGCGGAGTTCCTCCGCGACCCTCGATCCGATGAACCCGGCACCACCCGTGACCAGTACGCGCATGCGTCCAACCTACGTTTCGCGCACGCTCCGTCACGGGTTGCGCCACGCACGTCGGGGCATCGGCGCCGACGGGTGCTTCGGCCCCGGGCGGGGGCGCCGCGGCGCGTCGGGGCGCGTCGGGGCGCGGTGGGGGTCATCCCTCCAGCTCCCGGTCGATCATCGCCGAGAGCACCTCGTGGCTGGGCATGCTCGGAGTGGGACGGCCGTTGACGAAGATGGTCGGGGTGCCCCGCACGCCCAGGGCCACGCCGTCCTGGAAGTCGGACCGCACGCGCTCCAGCGTGGCGGGGTCCTCCATGGTCTGGACGAACTCCTCCGTGTCCAGGCCCAGGTCCTCGGCGAAGCCGACGAACACCTCGGCCTTGGAGTCCTGGGACTCGCCCCACTCGGCCTGGGTCTCGTACATCCGGACGTACATCCGCTCCAGCGCGCCCTGCTGGGCGGCGGCCTCCACGGCCGCGGCGGCGGGCTCGGCGTTGGTGTGCCCGGGCATGGGGAAGTAGCGGATGACCACGTTGATCCGCCCGTCGTAGTCCTCGCGGATCCGCTCCATGACCGGAAGCTGGGCGCGGCAGGCCTCGCACTCGAAGTCGAGGAACTCCACGACCGTCACCGGCGCCTCCTCCACCCGGTCGAGGTGGCGGCTGTCCTCGCGAACCAGGATTCCGGCCGGTGCGGTGGGCGCGGCCTGCGGGTCGGCGGAGTCGTTCGGGGCCGTGGGGGCGGCGGTGCCGCCCCGGTCGTCGAGGGCGATGAGGAGGCCGAGGCCGATGACGGCGACCATGATCAGGCCGAGGGTGATGCCGAGGTTCTTGCTCATGTGGATGTCCTGGGGTGCGGGGCGCGGCGGGGCGCGCCCGGGGAAACGGTCACGTGGAGGAGCCGCGCGCGGGGCGCGGCCGCGGACCTCCTCGCGCGGGGCGCGCGCAGGAGGCGGGTGACCGTGTTCTAGACCCGTTGGACGCAGAGCAGTGTCAGCAGCCCGTAACCGTGGGGGGCGAGTGGCGGGCGACTGACGGGGCGCGGGGCCGGTCCCGGCCGCGGGGCCAGCAGGAGCGCGAGTGTCAGGACGACGCCGAGCGCGACGAGGAACAGGGGCGGCGCGGTGGGCAGTCCGTGTCCCTCGGTGACCTCGCACGCGTGCGCGGCCTGCGGAACCTGCGGAGCCTGCGGGGCCGCGGCCGGGTCCACGGCTGGGGCCCCGGCGGCCTCACGGGTCTGCTCCGGACAGTCGGCGGCAGCGGACGCGGAGGCCGTGGCGGCGGAGGTGGCGGCAACGGCGGAAGCGGAGACGGCTTGGGCGACCGGGCCCGTGCTGTGGCACAGGGCGCACATGAAGCACATGAGCACCAGGGCGACCAGCGGCACCGCGAGGGTGCGCTGTCGCCGCGTGGAGGTGGGCCGGTCCATGCCAGGAACTGTAGCGGTGGTGTGGCCGAGGTGTTCGGCGGCCACCCGACAAGGCCCGCCCAAGCCCTCTCTGCGGCAGAGAACAACCGGTGCGTGCAGCGATCTCACGGTCGATCGGCAGAACACCCGCCTCCCGATTGCGCTCCCAGACTCTCATTCCCATGATCCGGCCCGAAACAGCGACGGGGCGGGCTCAGCGGTCGCCTCGGGCTCGGAGGAGGCGCGCCAGCATCGGGGGCGGGGATGCCCCCGAGGGGAAGGCTGGGCCGGTCAGGTAGTCCGTCCACCCGGCCCGAAACTCCCGCAGGATCCCCCGAACCCGTCCAGGAAGGAAATGCCCTGCTCGAAGAACCTGTACGTCGTCCACCCCGGTCAACCTGTGCGGTCACAGCACCGGCGGAGGCCTCCACCACGACGCGCGGAGACCGTCGACTTCCCCAGCACACCGGCATGCGTGGTGACCGTTCGTCCAGAGCCACGACGGCTCGCCCAGCGCTGCGGGCGAGCCGTCGCCTTGTCACAGGTCAGCGGCGACAGAACGAGCCCTGGCCTCTGGGTCCGCAGGGGATCAGGGTTGCCTGACGTGCCATGGCCGAGCACCTTGCGGAGTCTCTCTCCCGACCACGACCGTGCGGTTGTACGCCTCAAGGCTCCCCGTGACCCCTACATGGACTTATCTTATCGAAAGTGACAAAAAGGGTGACTGGCACCCATTTGTCAGTCTCTCACAAGAGAGATGCCCACAGAACCCCCGGTGTCGGTTGTTACAAAATGTTCCACTGACAGCAAGAGAAAATTTTGCACGAGTGGAGCGAAAGAATTTTCACCACATATGAGCAGGTGAGGGGGTGCGTTACATAATGATACGCCCATCTTCTCCCCGACGTTCCTCCGAGAGGCCAGCGGCCTGACATAGTTCCCCCAGGGAAAGAAGGCACTTCTCTCCCTATAGCAGCATCTGTGCCTGCATGCGGGCTCTCTCCCCGTTTTGGCATGGCCACAAATCAATCGAAACCTGACAAGAAGAAGCCTGCGCACCGATGAAGGAGCAAGTCCGTGTCCCATCCTCATGCCTGCGACGGAACGAGTGCCGTCCCCTGGTCCAAGGTCGTCGTCACCGTCGTCGTGATCGTTCTGGTCATGTACGCCATGGTTCTGGGTTACGAAGCGATCGGCGCCGTAGCCCTGGCCTCAGCGGCCGGTTACACGGCGGTGTCCGTGTCCCGACGCCTGGCACGGTAGCTCTCGGCATGGAAGAGAACTGCCACCCCCCGAAGACGGTCCACGACCTCCTGGAGGAGCACTTCCCCCTGCACCGTTACTCCCAGGAGGACCGCCTGAACGCCCTGCTCTTCGTGCTGCGCGTCGAAGGGCTGGTCGATGTCTTGCTGAAAGACCTCCTGAAGGAGGAGAAGAACTACCCCGTGGGCATTGTCCACGACCTGTTCAACGGGCGCACCGAGGCACTGCGCTCCCAGGTGCGCCAAGGACGTGGTCGCACACTCTTGGAGGCACTGTTCTTCACAGACGGCAAGAAGAAAACCCCCGAGCAGAAGAAGGAGAGGCAGAACGAGCCGAAGCCCGAACTGCGCATCGTTTTCGAGAGCGAGTTCACGCGGTTGCGGAACGACATTGGCCGACGAACCCACATCGGCACCGACGAACTGCACGAACGTGGCTACCGGTTGATGGGAAGGCGGGCCCAGCTGTCAGTGCACGAGCTCAGCGACCCCCGTAAGGTCAACTCCTTCCCCGAGCTGGTACAGGCGTTGCAGGCTCTGCACAGGACCCAAGGTTCTCCCAGCCTGAGGGAGATGGCGGCAGGGTCCGAGCAACACTTCCGTGGAAAGTACAGGAGCATGCACCAGACACGCTCCCACGCCGCGCTGCGCAGAGTCACCCTGCCCGGAGCGAAACCGACTCTGGCCGCGGTGCTGGCCTTCGTACGCGGATGCAACGTCCTCGGCTCCGACGAAGCCCAGGAGTGGATCCAGGCACATGCCCGCGCAGCGACGTTCACCGAGGAGTAGCGACTGAACCAGGCCCTGTTCTGTGGACCGGTGAGACCGCGGAGCCGGATCCGGGCCGGGGGCTCCGCGATCCGACCAGCACGGTCCCGCCGAAGAGCACGGTCCGCTTGTCCTAGCGGATCGCGACCGCCCGGTTCTGCTCGGACAGGTTGATACACCGCTCCACCGTGTTGCGACCCCGCCCCGGTAGGCCGCCCGGTCAAAGACCGGCGGCCTACCTTCCGCCGACCCTTCGCGGCGGTGGTGTGGCCGAGGTGTTCGGCGGCCACCCGACAGGGCCCGCTCAGGCCTGCGGTCGCCGCGCGTCCACGTCCACCGGGCCCGTCGCGGATCCGGCCTCCACCGCCGGGGGCCGCTGACGTCCTCGTCCCCTGCCGGGCCGGGGTCCCGACGGTGTTCTCCCCTCCCGCCTAGACGGCGCGGATCATCGGCAGGACGGCATCGTCGAGGATCGCCTCCAGGTAGGCGTCCGGGACGTCGGGGCCGTGGGTGACGAAGTGGTAGACGAGCATGGCCGGAGCGACGCTCACGGTCTGCTCGTTGGCCGCTCCCGGCCGGAACTCACCGGACTCGACACCCGCGCGGATGATCTCCAGGATGCGGGCACGGGTGGGTTCGACCACGCGTTCCTGGACCACCGGGCCCAAGCCGCCGTCGATGCCCTTCTTCGCGGCCCGGAAGGCGGCGTCCTGAGAGAGGGCGAAGGCCTCACGGACCCCGCGCATCAGTTCGAGCATGTCGGCACGGGCCTCACCGGTCAGCCGCACCTCGGACGGTTTGGGCAGCGCGCTGGTCAGTGCGTCCATGACCAGTTCGTCCTTGTTGCCCCAGCGCCGGTACAGCGCTGCCTTGCCGGTGCCCGCCGCGGCGGCCACCCCGTCCATGGTCAGGGCCGCGTAGCCGACCTCACGCAGCTGGTCCAGTGCGGCGGCGAGGATCGCGGCGACCAGGACCGCACCGCGGCGGCGGGGCCCCGACCGGCCGACCGGAACCGAGGCCGTGCCCGACGAACCCATCAAACCCTCCGATGACCGATTGTGCCCCTTGCGGGTACACAAGGGGCGTGCGATAGTGAACGAAGACGTTCACTATTTTCGAGCTCCTCCGTCATTATGTGACGCCCGGGAATCCGTGTCCACAGCACGGAGCACCGCCCGCGGCCACCCGCAAGACCTGGTCGACCGGGCACTCTCCCTCCAGAAGCCAGCGACGCCTGTCGGGTCCACCGGACAAGACGGGGTCCGTGAAAGGAAGCGGCAATGCGATCTGTTCCTCTCGGGGGTTCGGGGTCCGAGGTATCGGCCCTCGGCCTCGGCTGCATGAGCATGAGCGACCACTACGGTCCGGTCGACGACGAGGAGTCCCTGAGGACCCTGGCGCGCGCCGCCGACCTCGGCGTGACCTTCTGGGACACCGCCGACGTCTACGGGGCCGGCGCGAACGAGCGGCTGCTGGCGCGGTTCCTCGCCACCGACCGACGTGACGAGATCACCCTGGCGACCAAGTTCGGCGGCGTCGTGGACGACGACGGCGACATCACCATGGACGTCCGCGGCGAGGCCGCCTACGTCCCCCAGGCCTGCGACGCGAGCTTGCGACGCCTCGGCGTCGACCACATCGACCTGTACTACATCCACGTCCCCGACCCGAAGGTGGAGATCGCCGAGACCGTCGGCGCCATGGCCGAACTGGTCACCGCGGGCAAGGTCCGTGCGCTCGGCCTGTCCAACGTGTCCCCGGAGCAGATCCGTGCCGCCGCCCGGGTGCACCCCGTCGCCGCCGTGCAGATGGAGTGGTCGCTGTTCGACCGCGGCGTCGAGGAGTCCGTCCTGCCCGCCTGCGCCGAGGTCGGCGCCTCGCTGGTCGCCTACTCACCGCTCGGCAGGGGCTTCCTCACCGGTGTGCACACCTCTTCGGAGGGGCTTGACGAGACTGACGTGCGACGCGCCGTCCCCCGGTTCAACGAGGAGAACCGCGACCACAACACCTCCCTGCTGCGTCCGCTCCAGGAGGTCGCCAAGGCCCACGGTGCCACGCGCGCGCAGGTCGCCCTGGCCTGGCTCATGAGGCAGCGGGAGAGGTTCGGCACGCCCGTCGTCCCGATCCCGAGCATGCGCCGTCTGTCCCGGTTGGAGGAGAACTCGGGTGCGGCCGGGGTGGAGCTCACCGACGCGGACCTCGCCGCGCTGGAGCCCCTCGCCGACCAGGTCCGGGGCTCCAACCGTCCCCCGCTGCCTCCGGAGATCGCGGAGCGGTTCGGTCTGAAGTAGGGCCTCGGACGCACCCGTCCCGCTCCGGCACGTCGCGGTGGCGGTCAGCGTCCGGTGTGACCGTCGACCAGCTCGCGGAGGATGTCCAGGTGCCCGGCGTGGCGGCCGGTCTCCTCGATCATGTGCACGAGCGCCCACCGCATCGACGGGGCCGTTTTGTTACGGTGCCCCGCGTGCGCGGGCTGGCCGAGGTCGCCGCAGTCGGCGATGGCCCGGTCGGCGGCGGCGACGGCGTCGCGGTACCCCTCCAGAACGCCCGCCGTGGTCTCGCCCGTGTCGGCGTGGAACGTGGCCTGCCAGTCGTTGACCTCCTCCCCGAGGAAGAGGGAGCGCTCGACGTGGGCCAGGTGCTTGACCAGGCCGAGCAGGTTCGTGCCGGACGCGACGCCCGGGGCGCGCACGTGCTGCTCCGGCGCGCCGTCCAGCTTGGCGAGGACGCCCTCGCGCAGGTAGGACAGGAACCCGGTGAGGACCTCCTTCTCTCCGGGCCCGGTCCTGGGCGGGGGCTGGTCGCGTCGGCGCGGCGGTGCGGCGGGCGTCTTCGTGGGTCCCTCCGGCGTCGCCCCCGTGCGGCGCCGGGCCACCACCACGTTGTCGCTCACCCGCGCGCTCCGACCGTCGGGGCCGTGGGCCGTCCGCGAACGCCGCTCGCACACGAGGCCGGTCCAGTCGGTTCCCAGGTCCAACGACCGCCACAGGTCCTCGGGTGCGGGGAAGTCGTCGCGCTGTTCCCAGGACCAGGGCGCGCTGGACGCGTGGTCGAGCACGACCAGCAGCCCGCCCTCGCCCACCGACCGCGACACCCGTCGCAGAACGGCGTCACGGTCGATGTCCACCGTGGTGTGGAAGTAGTTCGCGTAGACGAGGTCCCACGACCCGGTGTCGGGGACGGACAGCGCCAGGTCGTGGCGCCGCGTGGTGAGGCGGTCCTCGACTCCGGCCCGGCGGGCCCGCTCGGTCAGCACGGCGAGGACGTGTTCCGAGACGTCGACGGCCGTGACGTTCCATCCCTGGGCCGCCAGCCACAGGGCGTCTCCGCCCCGGCCGCAGGCGAGTTCGAGGGCGCGGTGTGCGCCCGCTCCGCGTTCCGGCTCCCGCGGTGACACCAGAGCCAGTTCCCCGGCGAGTTCGGCGAAGGCCGCGTTCGGGCCGGGCGGTGGCGTCGAGGGGTCGTCGCCTCGGTAGTGGCGTTCCCAGAACTCCCGGCTGGGTGAGGCGTTCTTGTCTGTTTCCATGGACGCCAGTGTTCGCGCTGCCGACGCCGCGGGACCAGCTCCCGTGCAGAAGTGCAAGAGCGCGTGTGCGCGGCGCGACCCGGTGGTTCCCGGCCTCTCCCCCGGCGGCCCCGCTTCCGTCGTGCCGGGGACGGGATCGCCACGGTCGGGTGCCCGGCCGCTCCGTGCGACCGGCCCCTCAACTCCCGTGCAGGTGCACGCGTTCGCCCTGGGTCCCGAAGATCGCGATGGTCTCCGCCGGTCCGTGCTCGGCGGGGTTGCCGATCCAGTGCGGGGTCCGGGTGTCGAACTCGGCCGCCTCCCCCGCGCCCAGCAGCAGGTCCTGCTCGGCGCCGAGGACCAGCCGGATGGTTCCCGAGAGCACGTAGAACCACTCGTGTCCGTCGTGCGTGCGCAGCTCGGGCGGTGGCAGCGTCCGCGCTGGCGGGTAGAGGACCTTGTACGCCTGGACCCCGCCCGCGCGCTGGGTGAGGGGGATGAACGTCAGGCCGAAGCGGCGCACCGGGTGCAGGTGCACCCGCGGATCGCCCACCCTGGGCGCGTCCACCAGCTCGCCGATCGGCACCCGGTACGCGCGCGAGAGCGGGAGCAGCTGTCCCAGGGTCGGGTGCACGCGCCCGGTCTCCAGGCGCGACAGCGTGCTCGGGGTGATCCCCGTGCGCTCCGACAGCTCGGTGAGGGTCAGCCTCGCCCGGTTGCGCAGACGTCGCAGCCGCGCGCCCACGGCCCGGAGCACCTCGGCGTCGTCCTCGTCGGCACGGTGGTTCGCGTTCTCACCCATATCCGCAACCTACCTTGCGATGATGGGAACAGTGACCCGTCCGTCCGGGCGGCCTCGTCGTCGTGGTCGGTGCGGATCAGCGGTATGCCGGGCACGCGCACCGCGTCGCTGGGCGGCAGGGGCAGGGCAGGGGCAGAGCGGGACGATGCGCCAGGGGGCACCTCGCGAGGGTCATGGCGTACGGATTTCTCCGTCGTATCCGACGTTTCCGGCAGAACGGCGCCCTCTGGTCCCAGGACGTCCACACCGGTACGCGGTGCCTCAATTAGGCGTGCCGCACACCTTGTGACAGCACGCCACTACACATAGCATCAGGCCGACCCCACCGGGTCACCAAACAACATCAGCACCCTCACCCCCGGGAGACCCCCATGCTGAGACGCGTCCTCATGCCCCTCCTGATCGCCCTGAGCGCGCTGGCGCTGACGCTGGTGGGCACCGCACCGGCCACCGCCGCGCCCGCGGAGCAGTCCCAGCCGCTGCGCCAGACCGTCCTGTACTACGACGCCAGCCGGGCCGCGGAGTACACCTCCGCCGTCGCCTCGGCCGTGCGCGTGTGGAACTCCAGCGTCAGCAACGTTCGCCTGGAACCGGCCTCCGCCGGACGGCGCGCCGAGATCCGCGTCATCGCCGACGACGGCTGGCCCCGCGCCCACCTGGGTCCGGTGCGCCCGGGCGGGCAGGTCACCGTCTGGATGGGCCGCCAGGGCACCGCCCAGGGCTACGACGCGGTGCGCATCGCCGCGCACGAGCTCGGCCACAGCCTGGGGCTGCCCGACGCCAAGCCCGGCCCGTGCTCGTCGCTGATGTCGGGCTCCACCGGCGGCGTGGACTGCACCAGCGTCCACCCCAACGCCTCCGAGCGCTCGCGGGTGGAGGCCAACTACGGCAGCGGCCGGACCGGCCAGCGCGCCGCCGACGGGCAGCTCCTGGTCGACCGCTTCTGAGCCGACCGCGCCTGAACGGGCGCACCGGCCCCGGACCCGACGGCCCCGGGCGTGGGCCCGCACCGGCGGGTCGGCGCCCGGGGCGTCACGCTCCCGGTGCGCCCGTGCGGGACCGGTCCTCGCGGACAGCGAGGACGTCCGCCTTCCTCCACGCTCCCGATGCCACGGCGCCCGTACCGCCTGCGCACCGCACATCCCCGGACACCGCCCCCCTTTCCGAAGCCGGTCCCATCCCCAGCGAGAGCGCTTGGAGAAGGGAGCGGCGAAAGTCGCCCCCGGCACGGGAACAACCGCCTTCTTCCGGCGCGCACAAAGCACACGCCTACTCCTCGTCGCAGCGCTCCAGAACCAGATGTACGGAGCCCTCTTCGAGGCCGTCGTGCTCCTCCAGGTGCAGATGGGTTCCGTCCCGGGTCCCGTCTTCAGCGAGTGTCAGCAGATGACGGGCCGGGGGCGCAGTCCTGCGGCATTCGCCTCGATGACGATCTCGCTCCCGAGATTGCGAACCTCGATGTGCAGGCAGTACGACCAGGTGGGACATCCATTGGCATCGGGGATCCGAGGGCGGATCGTGAGAAGTAGTTTCCAGCCTTCACAAGAGGACGGGAGTCCGCACCCACCAAGACGGACAGTACGACCAGGGCTTGTGCAAGTTCGACGGTCGCCCGATATGCCTGAGACGACGAGAACCTACCAACGCACACGCAAGCAGGCACGAACCCCCGCGATCATGAAGCTGCCGGAGCCACACGAGCACGAATGCCTACCACGACTACCTCTCCGACGCCCCCGGTCTCCGCCGTTCTCACGAAACCGGGCCTCCACTCCCCCGAGGAAATCCCCGCCACCGGACTCCGTACTCTCGACCCCCGGCCACCCGACACCCTCACCACCCGACGCCGAGGCTCCCGACGAACCCAGAAGCCAGATGACGATAAGGTGTCCGCATCTTCCCCCCGGTGCCTTTGCGCCGCCGTTCCCTGGAGGGCGCCTTGCGAAGACGCGCGCCGTGGGTCGCGCTCACGCTCGTGGCCGTCCTCACCGTCCTCGTTCTGGGCGCCGGGTACCTGCTCGTACCGGCGAACCGTCCTTTCGAGTACGGCGGCGGGATCAGGCTCCAGCTCCTGAGCATCTCCCACGAGAACGTCAACGGGGAGGAAAGGGTCACGTGGGGGGGTGCAGGTCATCAACGGGACGGGCGCACCGCTGGACCTGAGCTTCTCCTCGACCTGCCGTGACGGCGTACCACCCCGCCAGTCCGGCCCCTCCGCCCTGGCCGAACGGGGCGGAGAGAGGGTCTGGCTACCGACGGGCCTGGTCACGAGTGTCGCGGACTCCTGCCCGTCATCGGCGTCGGGCCGGTGGTGGGCCTACACCCTCACGTTGGAGAGCGACACGGGCGACGTCGGCTCCCGCACCGTCACCTTCATGGGCAGGGCCCACTGACCCCGTCGAACGGCGCGGTCCCGGGTTCCTGCCAGGCTCGGACGAGGATCCCGACCATGGACGAGCGTTGAACCCGGGCCGGTAGAACGTCGCGGTTGGCGGCGGTCGCTCGCTGAGGTCCCCTGGTCACGTTCCCGCCAGGGGCTCGACCGGGCGGGCTTCACGGAGACGGCCGTCACCGCCACGGAGGTGCTGAGCACCGTCCGGATCCCCGCGCGCGGATGGCTGGTCACGGCCAGGGCCGCCCGGTGACCGGCGCGTTCGGCGGACGGGGTCAGTCCTGTGCGCCCAGCCGGGAGATCTGCCTGCTCACCGCGCGAAACCCCTGTTCGAGGGCGCGCAGGTCCTCCATGGGCAGGCCCATGAGGATGTCGTCGCGAAACGGCCGCGCCACCATCAGGCGCCGCACGACCGAGGCCCCCAGGGGTGTGGCACGGACGCGGCGGACGCGCTGGTCCTCGGGGTCGGCCGAGCGCACGGCGACACCGTGGGCCACGAGCCGGTCGAGCACGCCGGACATCGACGCCATGGAGACGCCGAACGAGTCCGACAGGCCCCTGCCCGTCGCGCCCTCCTTCGTGGTGACCAGGACCATGAGCACCCTGAGCTGTTGGATCGTGAGGTCCATCGACAGCAGGTTCTGGAGGAGGGCGGCCATCACGGTCTCCTCCATGACCCCGTTCAGGGTCTGGATCTCGCGCACGATGCGTTCGCGTTCGTGTTCGCCCTGTTCGGACACCTGTTGCCGCATGCCGCCATGATAGAGCGCCGCGACGGGCACCCCCGGACCCAAATACTTAGCCTGATGCTAACCTTTTTGGTGCACGGTTCAACGACACCGCCGCCGCATCGGGATGGCAGCCGCCCGGATCCCGTTCCACGCTCCCGTGAACACCACGGCCATCCCCCGCGCGAGCCCGGCGCCGCGTCCGCGTCGCGATGCGACGGCAACGAAGTGAGGACGGCACATGGGCACAGCCTCCGACACGACCGCCAACACCGACGACCGCACCGAGGAGATCGACCTCGACGCGCTGCGGGCCAGGTACGCCCGCGAGCGCGACCGCCGCGTCCGCCCCGACGGCACCGGCCAGTACCGCTCGGCCGCGGGCGAGTTCGGCTACTACGCCAAGGACCCCTACACCCCCTGGACCGAACGCGGGCCGCTGACCGACACCGTGGAGGTGCTCGTGGTCGGTGGCGGGTTCGGCGGCCTGGTCACCGGCGCGCGACTGCGCCAGGCCGGTGTGGAGTCGATCCGGATGATGGACGAGGCCGGCGACTTCGGCGGAACCTGGTACTGGAACCGCTACCCGGGCATCCACTGCGACATCGAGTCCTACTCCTACATGCCCCTGTTGGAGGAGGTCGGCTACGTGCCCCAGTGGCGCTACGCTCCCGGCGAGGAGATCCGCCGCCACGCCGTGGCCATCGCCGACACCTTCGGTCTGTACCGCGACGCGCTGTTCCACACCCGCGTCACCGGCCTGGACTGGGACGACGCGACGGACGAGTGGGTGGTGGAGACCGACCGCGGCGACCGGATGCGCGCGCGGTTCGTCATCACCTCCTCGGGCACGCTGACCCAGCCCAAGCTGCCGGGCATCCCGGGGATCGACACCTTCAAGGGCCACACCTTCCACACGAGCCGCTGGGACTACGGCTACACCGGCGGCGACGCAGGCGGCGGACTCACCGGCCTCGCCGACAAGAGGGTCGCGGTCGTGGGCACCGGGGCGACCGGCGTGCAGGTCATCCCACACCTGGGACGCGACGCC
This sequence comes from Nocardiopsis synnemataformans, assembly GCF_965343085.1. Taxonomy (NCBI): domain Bacteria; kingdom Bacillati; phylum Actinomycetota; class Actinomycetes; order Streptosporangiales; family Nocardiopsidaceae; genus Nocardiopsis; species Nocardiopsis synnemataformans. The sequence goes on from NZ_CBDRFA010000072.1 coordinate 40,338, forward strand.
AAGCACCTGTACGTGTTCCAGCGCACCCCCTCCTCCGTGGACGTGCGCGACAACCGCCCCACCGACCCGGAGTGGGCGGCCTCCCTCAAGCCCGGCTGGCAGCGCGAGCGCATGGAGAACTTCCTGGCGATCGTCTCCGGCGAGCAGGTCGAGACCGACCTGACCCGGGACGGCTGGACCTCCACCGCGCGGCTCCAGCGCAAGATGATCTCCGGTGCGCTGGACACCAGCGTCTCCGCCGAGGAGCGCGAGCGGATCGACGAACTCGTCGACGCGCGGAAGATGAACCAGATCCGGGCGCGCGTGGACGAGGTCGTGGACGACCCGGCCACGGCCGAGGTGCTCAAGCCCTGGTACCGCTACATGTGCAAGCGGCCCTGCTTCAGCGACCACTACCTCCAGACCTTCAACCGGCCCAACGTGACCCTGGTGGACACCGCGGACCACGGCGGCATCACCCGCATGACCGAGGACGCGATCGTCGTCGGGGACACCGAGTACCCCGTGGACTGCGTCATCTTCGCCACCGGGTTCGACGTGGGCGTGTCCGGGGTGATGTCGGGCACGCTGCCGGTACGCGGGCGCGGCGGGCGCGGCCTGCTGGAGTCCTGGAGCCGGGGGCCCAACACGCTGCACGGCTTCTACAGCAACGGGTTCCCGAACCTGTTCCACCTGGGCGCGCTCCAGAACGCCAACTCGGTGAACTTCGCGCACATCCTGCTGGAGCAGGCCGGGCACATCGCCGCCGTCATCGCACGGGGCCGCAAGAGCGGTGTCCGCGTGGTCGAGCCCTCCCAGGAGGCGGCCGACGCGTGGAGCCGGACCGTCCGGGAGAACGCGCACGACAACTCCGCGTTCCAGGCCGAGTGCACGCCCGGCTACTACAACCGCGAGGGCGCGGGCGTGCACGGCGGGTTCTCCTACAGCCCCGGGCCCGTGGCCTTCCACCGGCTGCTGGCCGACTGGCGCGAGAGCCGCATGCACGAGGTCCTGGAGACACAGCCCTAGCTGGCCC